>JARDZH010000398.1 GCA_029240955.1 Pseudomonas sp.
GCAGGCCTCGGCGTGGACGATCCGGCCTTTGCTTCACTGCTGGAGCTGGGCCTGACCGGTCAGGTCTGGGTCAAGGTGTCCGCCATCTACCGCTTGGGCGGCACCGACGCGCAGAACGCAGCCTTTGCTCATGCGGCGCTGCCGTTGCTGGCCCGAACCTTCGGCGTGCAACGCCTGGTCTGGGGCAGCGACTGGCCGCATACCCAGCACGAACAGCAGGTCAGCTATGCGAGCGTCGTCGAGCAACTGCGTCAGCTCGACTGCCCGGAACCGGTCAAGCAGCACCTGCTGGTGGATTCGCCGTGCGAACTGTTTCACTTCCCTGCGGTTGCATCCTGAGCCTGCATTGAGGGACGGCGTTGTGCTGTGCGCAACGCTTACCCCAAGGCCCTCGCCGGGCTGCACGCGAGCACCATACTCGCGCCTCCGTAGCGGCTGGTGCCGATCTCAAGCGTGAACCCGTGCAGGTTGACGATGGCCGCCACCACGGAAAGCCCCAACCCGAAGCCGCTTTGCGGATCGCCGCCTTCACTGCGATAGAACCGTTGAAACACCGCGCTGCGCTCGCTCGGCGCGATGCCCGGCCCCGAATCCTCGACCGCAATGCACGGATAGTTTCCATCAGCAGCGCAATACGCCCGCACGTCGACCGTGCCGCCGGACGGCGTGAACTTGATCGCGTTGCCCAGCAGGTTGGTCAGGGCTTCGAACAGCAGGGCGCGGTCGCCCACCAGCGTTGGCAGCGGATCGTCGAGGCTCAGGAGGAGGGTGATCTGTGCTTCTTCGGCCAGCGGCAAATAGAAGTCGTGAAGCTCGTGCAGCAATGGGTAGAGGTCCAGCTCCACGAACGCCGAGCGCCGCTGACGATCTTCCAGCTCGGAAATCCGCAGCAGCCCGCGAAATCGCGCCATCAACGTGTCGGCTTCGGCAATGACGCCCGCCATCTGCGCGGCCTGATTCGAGTCGCCCGGTGACTGCTGCTGAATGCGATAAAGCTGCGCGCGCAAGCGCGTCAGCGGCGTGCGCAGGTCGTGGGCAATGTTGTCGCAGACGCCCTTGACCTCGTTCATCAGCTTTTCGATGCGGTCGAGCATGGCGTTGACGATCACCGACAGCATGTCCAGCTCGTCGCGGCGGTTGGACACCGGCAGGCGCGCGGCCATGTCGCCGGCCACGATCGACTCGGCACTGGCCTGAATCGCGCGAATGCGCCGCAGCGGTCGACGTCGCAACAGATGCCAGCCGGCAATGCCGGGAATGATGGTCAGCGAAATGCCCCACAGCAGCGCCCGCAAAATCAGCGTGCTTACCGCGAACAGCGAACCGTTTTCCCGCACCAGTATCAGCCAGCGACCGTCGGAGGTCTGTGTGGCCACTGCATCACAGCTGCTTTGCGGAAGGTCGGGATTGTCCGAGCCGGTGCAACCGCCCAGTTCGTGGATGCGGCCATCGAGCGGCAAGTTGGCCGGCACACTGCTGATCGGCCCGGAGATGGGTTTGAGTGCAGCGTCGAACAAACCGTAGGCGTCCACGGCGCGCATGTCGAAGGTCATGCTGGTCGCCAGCGCTTCGTCGAGCGCCTGGCCTTCGAAACGGGCGAACAATTGCTGGCGCTGCATCAGCGAATGGCGCGCCAGGTCGTCGAGATAAGAGGTGACTTCCCAGTACAGCACGCCCAGCAGAATGGCGCTCCAGGCCACGAACAGCGAACTGTACAGTGCAAGTAAACGGCTGGTGGAAGAGCGCCAGCCTTCAGACGGGTTCGGCAATGACATAGCCCGAGCCTCGCACGGTCTGGATCAGCGGTGCGTTGCCGGGTTGGTCGATCTTCTTGCGCAGACGGCCGATATGGACGTCGATCAGGTTGGTGCCCGGATCGAAGTGATAGCCCCAGACTTCCTGGAAAATCATCATCCGCGTAATCACCTGGCCGCTGTTGCGCATCAGAAATTCCAGCAGCTTGTATTCGGTGGGCAGCAACGTCAGCGGTTGATCGCCCCGACGTGCCTCACGGCTGATCAGGTTGAGCGTCAGGTCGCCGACCTGCAGCATGGTTTTTGCAGCGGCCGCCGGGTTGCTGCGCCGCAACAGAACCTCGACCCGCGCCGCCATTTCATCGGAAGCAAAGGGCTTTGGCAGATAGTCATCGCCGCCAGCGCGCAGGCCGCGAACGCGTTCGTCCACATCGGACAGGGCGCTGATCATCAGGATCGGCGTGGCAATGCCCTGGGCGCGCAGGCTGGTGACGATGGTCAGACCGTCGACTTCCGGCAGCATGCGGTCCAGGGTGATCAGGTCGTAGTCGCCGCTGACCGCGCGGGCCAGACCATCGCGCCCGTTGTCGACCCAGTCCACGTCAAGGCCGTGGCTGCTGAGCTCGGCAACGATTTCCTTTGCGGTCACGGCATCATCTTCAATTGCCAGGATTCGGGTCATGGTCTGCGCCTGATGGAGTCAGTAATGCCAGCATTGTGCCAACAAACAGCTGTGCGAATCCTGAAAGAAAGTTTAATCGGCGCGAGTCTGTTCCCTGGCTGCGTCGTCGGCGTCGGCAACGGCTTTTTTCACGTCCTCCCGGCGCTTCGACAAGGCTTTTTCTTTGCGCTCCCGCTCCATTCGGGTGGAGTTGTCATGCTCGCTGCGGATCTGCGCATGGCTGATTACCGCGAAGATGAAACTGCCGCCAATGATGTTGCCCGCCAGCGTAGGCGCTGCGAAGTGCAGCCAGAACTCGCTCCAGCTCAGTTGGCCGGCAAACACCAGATAAGAGACTTCCGCCGAACCGACCACGATGTGGGTGAAATCGCCCAGTGCCATGAGGTACGTGATCATCACGATCACCACGACTTTGGCGCTTTCCATCGAGGCGATCATCCACACCATGGTAGCGATCATCCAGCCGGAGATGATCCCTTTGGAGAACATCTGGCCGAGGTCGTTTTCCATGACCTTGCTGCCGATTTCGAGAAATGCCTTGTCGGTGTCTGCGTCGAAGATCGGCAGGTTGAGCATGACGTAGGCGACCAGCAGCGTGCCGCACAGATTGCCGACCAGAACCACGGTCCACAGCCGTAGCAGGCGGTAGATGTTGGTTGTGGTGAATTTGGTCATCACCGGCAAGACGGCGGTGATGGTGTTTTCGGTGAACAGTTGCTGACGGGCCAGGATGACGGCGAGGAAGCCTGCCGAGTAGCCGAGGCTGGTGATGACGTGGCTGCCTTCGATTCCGGCGAGGCGGGATTTGAACAGGCCCATCGCCATGAGCGAAAGACCCATGGTCAGGCCTGCGGCGAGGGCGGACCACCATAAGGCGGCGGCGCTGCGTTCGAGTTCGTGATCGCCTTGAATCCGGATGGTTTCGTGCAGCACGGCGGCGCGCGGCGGCTGCTTTTCATCGATCTCGCGTTCTTCTTCGGCCGAGAGGCCGGGGGTTTTGCCATCGGGTTCCTGATCCATACCGCTACCTTCATGCTGTTGACGTTGTAAACCCGCCGGGTTGTGGGCTTCAGACCCGCGCGCGTGACGGACGTTCGGTAGCAGCGTGGCTTCCTTCCATACACCGCGCTGTAGGAGCGCGCTTGCCCGCGACATCGGTGGTGTAGGCGACTTTATTCTGCGGTGTGGCTGCTGTTTGTGGGCATGTCCGTCTCCGCGTTTGAGGTGTCGGCTCACTGTAGGAGCGACCGGGGCGGCGATCCGCCTTGGTCGCGATCTGCCGTGAAACGGCAGCAAAACCGGTGCACTCGATTCCACTGAC
>JARDZH010000399.1 GCA_029240955.1 Pseudomonas sp.
CGTTTCAAGCTGGGCTCTACCGTCATCATGCTTTTCGGGCCGGATCAGGTGAAGTGGGTTGAAGACCTGAAGGCGCAATCCGTAGTGATGATGGGCCAAGCCGTTGCATCCCCAGCAGGCCTCGTTACTCCGCACAGCGAAGAAACCGTCATTCTCTGAACTGACGCGTGGCGCCTGCGCGACAAGCCACGCAGCAAGGGCTTTAAGCCTCAATTGCTGCGTGGCTTTTTTAATGCTGTTAAAGTTGCCCATCGGCGCTGTAGGACAAATCGCGTGCTATCGACGTACGCGGGGTCGTCCTTCCGGGAACACTGATTTTATCCGTCCGTTGAAAGCCACCGCCCGGTGCTGCAAGTTGTGGAGTCTGTCTGTCGCATGAGTAATTTGAGCCTCCCACTGTTGTTGCGTGCGCCTGTGCCGACGCAGTCGAGCCTGTCATTCTGCGACGCCACGCCTCGCGATCTGAAACGCTGGATCGCCACGCTGCCCAAGGCCAACCTCGGCGAGATGGCCCGTCAGCTTTATCAAGGGCTGACCGAACTCAATCAGTTGCTGACCCCAAGCGAAAACCGCCTGCAAATGCTGGAGCTGTTGCGGCCCGAGGTGTATTTCGTCTGCCGCCATCTGGAACGTCACTTCCTGAATCAGGCCATCGTGCTGGACGAACGCCCGCGCAAGGTCGCGAACCTGTGTCAGGCGCTGCAGAACCATCTGGCAACCGGTTACAAACAGATCATCCAGCGAGTCGCGCCGCGTTACGTCAAAGAGCGCGGGCCGCTGCTCGGCACGGCGATTCAACGCGCGATGCACGCACTCAACGGGCCGCTGATTCGCGCCAATCAGTTGTATTGTCCGGTTCAGGACGGTCTGTGGCTGGAACTGCATCAGCTCTACCAGATTGCTCGCCAGCACCAATTACACAACGTTGCGGTCAACGAGCCGCTCGCGCACCACGCACGCTCGCTGACCGCCGAACAGACTTATGTGATTGCCCTGCTCATGGGTTGCTCGCGCTGTAACCAGATGCGCCAGCTGAACATCGGCAAGCTGGCCGATGCGCTGGAGGCCTGGTGCGCGATGGTCAAGGTGCAGACACCCGCCCAGAGCACCAGCCTGTACGTGCTCGACCCGACTGTGGACAAGCCGGCGCTGTACCGCACGCTGTTCGCCGATGAGCAGCTGTCGCAATTACTGGGCATCGATCCGCGCGCGCTGGCGGATGCCATCACCCAGTATCTCGCCTTGCCGGCCGAGCAGCGCTCGCAGTCAAAACTGACGGTGCCAGCCGGAATCAACACTGACCTGCTGCAGCATCTGGCGGCCGCTTGGGGTGATGTGTCCGAGCGCACCTTTCAGCGGACTGCAGGCCAAGGCACGCTCAAGTTGTGCATCGGCATGAGCGCGCTGCATTACCACGTGGCCGGGCAAAAATCGTTCAGCGAATTGCTGCAACTGCCGGCAGTGGCGCGCGCCGCCGACTTCAGCATGAAGATGTCCAGCGAGAATCCAGACGATCCATGGGCAGGCGCCTTTGACTCGCAGCGCGGCCAGACCTCGTCGGTGCTGCTGCCTTACGAAGAGATCCAGTACCAGAAACAGGGCGATAACGACGCGAGCAATGCTCAGCAGAGCTTCCCGACGTACGAGGTGAACATCGTCAATCACAGCCCGGGCGGGTATTGCCTGGCGTGGCCGAAAGAAGTGCCCTCGCAGTTACAGGCGGGCGAGTTGATCGGTATTCAGGACGATGCCGGACAAGGCTGGAGCATCGCCATTGTGCGCTGGGTGCGGCAGGTCCGCAGTGGCGGCACGCAGATGGGTGTCGAGCTGATCGCACCTTTTGCACAGCCTTGTGGGATGCAGTTGATTCGCGATGAGCAGAATAGCCAGTACCTGCGCACGCTCATGCTGCCGGAAGTGCGGGCCATGGATAAACCGCCAACGGTTCTGGCACCCCGACTGCCGTTTCAGGAAGGCAGCAAGGTGTTGCTCAACGTCAGCGGCAAAGAGCGCAAAGCGGCCTTGAGCAATCGGCGCACCAGCAGTTCCAGTTACAACCAGTTCGAATACACGATGTTCGACACGCCCAAGCCGGCCGAAGGCGAGGAAGCCAAACCGGGTCAGGAATTCGATTCGTTGTGGGGCTCGCTGTAACCGCCGCGTATGTCAACGCGGCGGTCATTGCAGTCGATCAGTTTCTGCCGTCGCGATCGCGAAAACCCAGCAGATACAGCACACCGTCCAGGCCCAGCGTCGAGATCGCCTGCTTCGCAGACTGCTTGACCAGCGGCTTGGCACGGAACGCCACGCCCAGGCCGGCAATCGCCAGCATCGACAAGTCATTCGCGCCGTCGCCTACTGCGATGGTCTGCTCCAGACTCAAACCCTCTTTGCGCGCCAGCTCTTGTAGAAGATCCGCCTTGCGCTGCGCATCGACGATCGGCTCGACCGCCACGCCAGTCACTTTGCCGTTCTCCACTTCAAGCTCGTTGGCGAACACGTAGTCGATACCGAGCTTGGCTTGCAGTTGCTTGGCGAAATAGGTGAAACCGCCGGACAGAATCGCGGTTTTGTAGCCCAGACGCTTCAGCTCGGCAAACAGTGTTTCGGCGCCTTCGGTCAGGCGCAGCGAGGCACCGATTTCATCCAGAACGCTGACATCCAGCCCTTTGAGCAGCGCAAGGCGCTCCTTAAAGCTGGCGCGGAAATCCAGCTCGCCGCGCATGGCGCGCTCGGTGATTTCCGACACCTGCTCGCCCACGCCGGCAGCCTTGGCCAATTCGTCGATCACCTCGGCTTCGATCAGCGTCGAGTCCATATCGAATACGGCCAGCCGACGGTTGCGGCGGAACAGCGAGTCTTCCTGGAACGCGATGTCAACGTTCATGTCCTGGGCCACGCTCAGAAATTCTGCGCGCATGGCCTTGAGGTCGGCAGGCTCGCCGCGTACCGAAAATTCGATGCAGCCTTTGCTCTTGTCGGCCGGCATATCAAGCGGCATGCGCCCGGAGAGACGGTCGATGCGGTCGATGTTCAGGCCGTAACGCGCAGTGATGGAGCTGACGCATTGCAGCTGCTCGGCAGTGACCTTGCGGGTCAGCAGCGTCACGATGTGCCGCGCCTTGCCCTGACCGTCGACCCAGTGCTGATAGTCCTGCTCGGAGACGGTGGTGAAGCGGACCTGTTGATCCAGTTCATGCGCCTTGAACAGGATGTCCTTGAGCACCGAAGAGCCTTGGGCGGACTCCGGAATCTCGACCAGAATGCCGAAAGACAGAGCGTCGTGGATCACCGCCTGACCAATATCGAGAATGTTCACGCCACCCTGGGCGAGCACGCCGGTGATGGCTGCAGTGAGACCGGGACGGTCTGCACCGGTGATGTTAATCAGGACGATTTCGCGCAAGGCGCACCCCCGCAGTGGAAAAAAATCGCATTCTACTCACTTTCAGTGACCGTCGGGCACAGGCAGCGCTTTGACGTCACAGGGTCGGTCGTTATACTGCGCGGCAACTTCACCGCAAGAGCTGTGCTCTGTGAACCGGCCCACGCCCGTCAAATCCGATAATTTCTTCCTGCTCATCTTTCGCGCACTGCGTCACCGCCGTGTACCGATTGCGTTGCGCATCGCCAGCCATAACGTGATCCTCGTCGCCTTGGCGCTGGTGATCTACGCCGGAGTCATGGGTCTGCAATTCAAGCAGGCCATGCACGAGCAGGCCGATGCACTGGGGCAGGCCCTGACTACCCAGACCGC
>JARDZH010000400.1 GCA_029240955.1 Pseudomonas sp.
TCCACGAACGCCTCTTCATCACCCGGCATGGCCAGCGCGCCATTGTGGCCGTGGCGAATATGTTGTCCGGCTGCGGCCTCGTCGTAAGCCACCACGCCAAGCCCTGAAGCCAGCGCTTCGAGCACCACGTTGCCAAACGTCTCGGTGAGGCTTGGGAACAGGAACATGTCGCCCGATGCGTAATGCGTCGCCAGCTCCTCGCCCCGGCGCGTGCCGCAGAAAATCGCATTCGGCATCTGTTGCTGCAGCCATTCACGCTCAGGGCCGTCGCCGACGACGATCAGCTTCAGGTTGCGCTGTGGATAGCCTGCTTCGAGCGCTTCGAATGTGGTCTGCAGCAGGCCAAGATTCTTCTCCGGCGCGAGACGGCCAACGTGCAAAACCGCTGTGTAATCCGCTTTCAGGCCCCAGCTTTCGCGCAACGATTGCGAACGCTTGGCTGGATGGAACAGCTGGCTGTCGACACCACGAGACAGCAACTCGATGCGCTCGAAACCCCGACGCTCAAGCTCCACCATCTGACTCACGCTGGGCACCAGCGTCATCGTCGAGCGATTGTGAAACCAGCGCAGATAATGGGTCACCAGACGCGTAATGAACCCCATCCCGTATTGATGGGTGTATTGCGGAAAGTTGGTGTGAAAGCCGCTCACCACCGCGATGCCCAGCCGCCTGGCCGCACGCAGCGCCGATAACCCGAGAGGGCCTTCGGTCGCGATGTACAACACATCCGGGCGCTTGCGCTGCCAGCGGCGCAACAGCTTGTGCATCGACACTTCGCCCCATTGCAGCCCTGGGTAGCCCGGAATCGGCCAGCCGCGACACAACAGCAGGTCCTCGGCCGTGCCCCCGCCCACCTCCCGCCCCTGGCGCGGCCGCACCAGCTCGACCCGATGCCCGCGCAGACGCAACCCGTCGCACAACCGCCCCAATGTATTGGCGACGCCATTGATCTCAGGAGAGAAGGTTTCGGTGATAAGGGTGACATGCAGGAATTGGCTCATGACAGCAGTCTGCGCCGGGCGCGTGTCGAGCATGTGGCAGCCGGGTGATGGATTTGTGACGGCCGTTGCGGCTGACCGGATCAGGCAATCATCGCCACTGTAGGAGGGGACTTGTCCGTGAACAAGGAAATCGGGGCTTCAGGATAAGTCTGCGGGATTCACACTCAGGTTAAATATCTAAATATATAGTGCTTTCTTTGCGTCGCTTCTGAGTAACGTCGATTCCGTTGCCTGATGAGAGTCATCAATGACCGCGGGCAATGCTGGTAACTATCAAGCGTTCATAGATAGTTAACAATTACCGATATCTCAGGAGAGAAGAATGAAATGCTTTAAAGAGCTGAAGGGATTTCTGTTGCCGATGATAATTGTCGCTGCGGCTGTAAATTCACAGGCGGCATTTGCAGGAAGTTATGTTTCAGTCGTAAATTTGCCGGTTTTGCACGCGAAGGGTCATACCTATAGAGCGAACATCCCGCTTCCCGGTGGGCCCCGGCCGGGGCAATTGATTAAGCACGTGGGTTGGAATTGGAACGTCCATGGATGGCCAAGAGGGCTTCAGGTTTTTCTATGTCAAACTGCGTCAAAATGCCTGGATGTATCCAGGCTAAGATCAGGGGGTTCTGCCGAGTTCAATAACTTTTCTGCGACTTCGCCGTTCTATTTTGAGCTGAAGCTTTCGCAGGCAGGGCCGGCACCCGTTGCCGGTCAGCAGGGCAAGATCACGGTAACCTGGGGTTAATGCACAAAACCTGCACCCGCCGCTCGGCGGGTGCAGGTTTTTTACCAGGAGGTCATTTCCAGAAATTCTCTCGGCTGCGCTTCCATCAACCCAAATAGCTGGCTGAGGATCACAGCCGGCGGCACTCCCAGATCTCGTTCCCGGTGAAAAAGATCGACCATCTGTTTGCCCAGTGCTGCAGCAACTCTGGAGTAGTATGCAGTGCGTTCGGGCGTTACCAACTCTCCTGTAGCGGAATAGCGAACGTTGTCTGGATCGGTTCGATCCAGAAGCGGCCCTGTGAAGGGGGTGAAGGCGTAGAGTGTTGCGGCTTCCCAAGCGTAATTGGGGTCGGCCTCAGCCTTGCGAAGTGTGCGGCAATTACTTTCTACACTCGAAAGCGTACAGCCCGGTGGCTGCCGTCTGGGCTCGGTTGCTCCAGCGAGCGCTCTGTAGCTGCGTTCCAAAGGTCCGGCCAGCTGCGGTTCGTCAGTCATCAAGTCGAGTTTCGGCATCCTGATTTGGACGGCTTTTTTCGAAGTAGCTCCATAAAACACAGCACTGAATGACTGAGAGGATGCAGAAGCGACGCGACGGGTGCTTTTCGGCCCTACAACGTCGTTGGACGAGTGAAGAGGGCGAGCGTAATCAGGTTTCATAACTCATCCTCCGTTAATTGCATTCTGTGCCAACACACGGCCGCCGGTGCCTCTGGGTGACTCCAGCGCCGCCGCTTGAGGTGTGAAACCCTCATCTTGTACCGCCGACCTGCGCTGTTCGATAGACATGTTCTGCAGGAAGAAGATGGAGCGAGCGGGCACCAGATTGGTCAGAGTGGCGGCGGCGGGAACGGCAGGTGTGGGATGCGCCGGTCTGATCGCGTTCTTGAATATCTGTGCGAACCGCTCGTCTCCTGGTGGCGTTCTGAGTTTGCCCTCAGCATGTTGCATATTGGGTTGGATTGTTGTGTATCGAGCGTTGACTTCCATTGAGGTGCTTCTCCTGTGTGGTTTACAGCAAGAGAGCAAATAGAGTGCCGACGTTGATAAGTTAAAGTACGTCCTACAATCGATTTCCGATAATTTGGGCGTGAAATAAATGAGTCCTACAACTGTTTCCTACACGGCAAGTAACGTCATGCGCGGCAAACAGTTGCCGGCTTGGGCAATTGGCTGCCGCTGCCCGTATCCTGCTGGCTAGGGCTACTTGTGGGATTTTTCTTTTATGGTCGTAGGGCAGGTCTATATTTTATTAAGATAACTAAAAAATTTGTCTGGGCAGCTATGATCGCGCGTTTAACGGAGATTACCTTGTGAATGAATCACCTTACGCGCCGCCCAAGTCAGATATCGAGATAATATCTGCCGAAGAACGCCCCGAGTTCTATCTTGTTTCGGTCAGGAAGTTTGTCATTCTGTATCTGGCCACGTGGGGATGGTATGGCCTCTACTGGTTCTACCGTCACTGGTCAGAGAACAAGCGGTTTGAGGGCAGTTCGGTCTGGCCGGTCATTCGAGCATTGTTTCCCTTCATATTCGCGTTCCCGTTGTTTTGGCGAGTCGATAAAAGCCTGAGGCGGCAAGGGCTGGGCAGCATGTGGTGGGCCGTTAGCGCCGTGGGCCTGCTTCTGGTGACGCTCGCCACTGTCCTGCTTTCGTTAGCAGCTCACACTTCGCGTATCGAGGAAACCGGCCGGTTACTTGGGTTATCCCTGACATTACTGATTGCTGAGATAGCCATTCTGGCGATCGTGCAGCGGAAAATGAATATCGCAGTGCGGGACCCAGGCGGCACGAGCAATGCCCGACTCGGGGCTGCCAACTGGGCCTGGGTCGCGTTTGGCAGCCTGATGTGGCTGATGAACCTCTTGGCTATCGCATTTGTCGGGGTACTGACTCCCTGACCCGAGTAGCCACAGACGCATGAGAGCTGATTCTGCCCGTGCCGCTACCCATGCGGCACCCGGCATCAACCCTATGCGCTACGCCGAAACCCTCCGAGCCGGCAGCGCATCCGTCCCGTGCTCACGCCGAAACCCTCCGAGCCGGCAGCGCATCCGTCCCGTGCTCACGAACCCAGAACAAGGTCGCACCCGCCACCGCTGCCGGCATCATCAGCAAGTTGATACCCGGAACCAGCAACGCCGCGTAGACGACACCCCCAAAACTCAAGCTCTGCCAGCGCTTGCTTTTGAGCCAGCTCAACATCTCGTTCCAGCCGAGTTTATGGTTGTCCGCCGGATAGTCGATGTACTGGATCGCCATCATCCATACGCCGAACAACAACCAGAGCGGCGCAGCGATCAAGTTGACGACCGGAATAAACGACAGAATGAACAGCCCGAGCATGCGCGGGAGCATATAACCCAGCTTTCGGGCTTCGCGGGCGAACGTGCGGGGCACCATGGCGGCCAGTTCTGCCCAGCTGAACGGCGGCGATTCGTCCACTCCCCGAACGACGGCTTCAACTTTCTCCGACAGGAAACCGTTGAACGGCGCAGCGATAATGTTGGCGATCATGGTAAAGCTGAAGAACACCATCAGCAGGACCAGAGCCACGAACAGCGGCCACAGGATGTAACTCAGAAAACTCAACCAATCCGGCAGCGTCGGCATGAAGGTGTTCACCCACATCTCGAACTGGTGCACAGCGAGATAGATCAGGCCACAGAACAGGATCAGGTTGATGCTCAGCGGAAGCAGGACAAACAACCGCAGGCCGGGACTCAGGACCAGTTTTAGTCCTTCGCTGAGATATTGCGGGCCGGACAGGGCAGGCGCTGGCATGGCAGCCTCCAGTAGGTGGAAACGCCCGACCTTACCGGCTTTGCGAACTGTGCGAAAGAGCCAGGGCACGCGCTGAAACAACCTGCAGCCGCTCTGTTTCAGGCTTGTGTCGATTAGCGCGACCTGACCCGCGCTCGATACACACCTACCCATTTCCGCCCTGGATGTATAGAGGGCTCCTATAAGGTGGATTGTGAATCGATATTTCCTTAATCTTTGCTGCCTGAGTAGGCTAGCGGCAATTTGAAGTCTTGCCCGGCCCTCTGCATGAAGGGTGAATGTCCGGATTTGCCGATTATCTGGCGCTGCACGCCAGCTGACTCAAGCGCCGCAGCGCGCGGCTTGCCTGAACAAAGCCGCTGCAACTGCGTCACAACTTTCAGGATTGCCGAGCTTCATTGCGCTTCCCCAAGCGTGTCGGCAATCCGTTTTATTCAGCCCGGTGCGAAAGCCCGGTCCATAGGAGTGTGTCATGTCCGACGTACGTCATTCCCGAGTGATCATTCTCGGTTCCGGCCCAGCCGGTTACAGTGCTGCGGTCTATGCCGCCCGTGCCAACCTCAAGCCGCTGCTGATCACCGGCATGCAGGCGGGTGGTCAGCTGACCACCACCACTGAAGTTGACAACTGGCCCGGCGACCCGCATGGCTTGACCGGTCCTGGCCTGATGGAGCGGATGCGCGAGCACGCCGAGCGGTTCGAAACCGAGATCGTGTTTGACCACATCAATTCCGTGGATCTGGCTGGCAAACCGTTCAGCCTCAAGGGCGACAGCGCTACGTACACCTGCGACGCGCTGATCATTGCAACTGGCGCAAGCGCTCGCTATCTGGGTCTGCCGTCCGAAGAAGCGTTCATGGGCAAAGGCGTATCCGCCTGTGCGACTTGTGATGGGTTCTTCTATCGCAACCGTGAAGTGGCAGTGGTCGGTGGCGGCAACACGGCGGTGGAAGAGGCGCTGTACCTGGCCAATATCGCCAGCAAGGTCACGTTGATCCATCGCCGCGAAACCTTCCGCGCCGAGAAGATCCTGATCGACAAGCTGCACGAGCGTGTGGCTGAAGGCAAGATTGCCCTCAAGCTGAACGCCACGCTGGACGAAGTGCTCGGCGACAACATGGGCGTGACCGGCGCGCGGCTGAAAAACAACGACGGCACGTTCGATGAGTTGAAAGTTGACGGCGTGTTCATCGCCATCGGTCATACCCCGAACACCTCGCTGTTTGAAGGCCAGCTGGCATTGAAGGACGGCTACATGGTCGTGCAGGGTGGCCGCGAAGGTAACGCAACGGCGACCAGCGTCGAGGGCGTGTTTGCCGCCGGCGACGTGGCTGACCACGTTTACCGTCAGGCGATCACCTCGGCGGGCGCAGGCTGCATGGCCGCGCTGGACGTCGAGCGTTATCTGGATGGACTGGCGAACGCTTCGTTCTGATAGTGGACTCGCGATAAAAAACCGGCTTTCGAGCCGGTTTTTTTATGCCATGCGAAACGCGGACCTCCGTAGGAGCGCGCTTGCCCGCGACGAACGATGGCGCGGTGAATCTGACGGACCGCGTCGCCTGCCTCTCGCCAGCAAGCTGGCTCCTACGGCTGAAATGCGGACATTGTGGGAGGGAGCGGAGCTCGCGACGAACGATAACGCGGTTTGCCTGACGGACCGCGTCGTCTGCTTCTCGCCAGCAAGCTGGCTCCTACGGCTGAAATCCGGACATTGTGGGAGGGAGCGGAGCTCGCGACGAACGATAACGCGGTTTGCCTGACGGACCGCGTCGTCTGCGTCGCGAGCTGCGCTCCCTCCCACGGGGAAAGCGTGGACTGTAGGAGCGCGTTTACCCGCGACGAACGATAGCGCGGTGAATCTGACAGACCGCGACGAACGCTAACGCGGTCGATCTGGCCTACGTCCCGGCGCGCTTGAGCGCCAGAGTGTCGAACTTCACGCCGGCCAGTCCATGGGCGATCAGGGCGCGGATGTTGGCGTGATCGGTGCCTTCAGGCGTGGCCTGCACCGACCGGTAATGCTCGCCGAACGCCAGAAGCGCTTCCTCATCGGTCAGACCTTCGAGCAACGCCATGCTCAACGTCTTGCACGAACCCTCGTTCTGGCCTGCAGCGTTCTGCACGTCGCCGTTGGTGAATGCCTGAGGCGTGTAGTCGTACGCTTCTTCGATGAAGGCCAGCGTAT
>JARDZH010000401.1 GCA_029240955.1 Pseudomonas sp.
ATTCGATGTCGGCATCATGGCTGCACACTCGCGATCGCGCGGCTCGGCATCAGCCTTACGGGCGACAACGCCGACCAGTCCTGCCCAGGCTCAGCGCCTGTCAGGCGGGCGTGCAGCTGCTCGGCCGCGATCTGCGCAACGGCGGGCGCCAGCTTGAAGCCAAGGCCGGACATACCGGTCGCCAGATACACCGGGCTGTCTGCATCGCCGAAACCCAGCAGTGGCAAACCGTCGGGGCTGTAACCATCGAACCCCGGCAGCACGTCCAGCACGTGTGTCTGGCGACAGGCGGACAGCTGCTCCACGCGAGCGCAAGCATCTTGCGCGTGCCATGCATCAGGCAGCGGCAAGTCTTCCGGCATGTGAGCCATGTGGCGCACGCCGCACCCGGTCTGCACGACAGTGCGGGTGAGCGGAATGCCGTAGCTGTGGGTCGCGGCGTCGATAACCGGCAACGACCACTCCTTGTCCGTGGCGACTCTGGCGAGCGGAATCGAGCGCGTTTCCAGTCCGGCTTGCGGCAGCCATCGCTGACTCCAGGCCCCGGTGGCGATCACCACCGCCTGGCACCTCAGCGTCATGTCGCCCACCGACAAATGCGCTGCTTCGGGGGAGCGAATCTCGAGGGCCTTGAGTTCGCAATGTTCCAGCACCAGCCCTGTGCGACGCACCAGCCCGGCAAGCGCCGCTGTCGCGAAACGCACGTCACCGATGCAGGCGTGCGCCTCGTAGAGGTCGATACGGTCTGACACGCCAAGGTTGAAACGCGCAAGCTCATCTGCGCCGAGCACACGCATGGGATAACGTGCGCTGGCGTAACGTCCTATGGCACGTTCAACCTGCTCCCGCTGATCGGGCGCTGCGCGATAGACCATGCCCGTGCGACGCAACGCACGGGTGTAGACGTTCGCGAACGGCGCGTCGTCCAGCAGCGCGATCGAGCGCGCCGCCAGATCCATGAGCAGCGGATCGGGGTCGAACAGCCTGACCAGTCCGCCTGAATAGCCACTTGCGCCAAGACTGCCGACAGTGCCCTTGTCGATCAGTGCGACCCGGACTCCAAGGCTGGCAAGCTTGGCCGCGATACTGGCGCCGATAATCCCGGCGCCCACGACCGCGACCTGATAGTCGATGAACATCGTTGTGCGTCCGTTCAGATGGAATAGTCGGCGGCAGAGCCCGACATCAGCGTGGCGGTTACCCGTGCTTCGGGCAGATCGAACGCGGCGACAATGCGCGCCGACATCTCGGGTATCAGCGCCTTGCCCGCCACAGCGATGAACGCCGCAAAGTGATGAACCGGCCGGCCTTCGCCCAGGCGCGCGCGGGTGATGGCGATCACATCGAGCAGCACCTGCGCCATGCCCTTCATGGAAAACTGCGCCGGCTCCACCGCTTTGCTCCACTGCGTGCGAAGTGCTTCGAGCAGCCCGGCATCCGGCCCGCAGAGGCCCGCCCACCAGTCGTGCTCACGGTCCAAACCTGCCTCCAGCAACGCCGGGAAAAAGTCATCGAACAGCTCTGCCCGCCAGCGCAGGAAAGGCTGCAGCCGGAAGTCACCTTCGCTTTGCTCGGGTGCAATGCTCGCCAGATACAGACGTGCACTGTCAGCGCAGGCGTCGCGCGCCAGATCGGCGACCCAGATGGCGTGGTTGCGGCTGGTGGAAAGATTCAGGCCGTCCAGCTTGAGGAACTGGTTGGGCACGAAGCGTTGCTGAACGTTGAGGTCATCCAGCGCCGACAGCTGCGCCGGGTACACCACGGCATGGCTGTACACGCAGTCGAAACCCAGAAAGTGCACCAGCGTGCCCTGCCCCGACTGCCAGTACTGGCGGAACAGATCGGGCTGCCCGCTGTTGGCGGCGAACTCGCGAAAGGCCGCCATGTAACCCGCCAGGCCCATGAACCAGGTATGCACTCGGCAAGAGCCGTCAGGCTTCAGATCCAGACCGGCGTCACCCGGGCGAGTGACGCCCCAGTCATGGAGATGGTCCAGGGTGTCGCTCAGCCAGCTGGTCAGTGGCGCGCGCCATTGACGGCTGAGCAGCTTTTCACGCAACACCGGACGAAACGCCGCCAGTTTCAGAAACGCGCGGTGGGTGTTTTTCCACTGCGAAGGACGGCTGCACAGCTTGCAGCGCAGGGCGGTCATCAGCGCCGCATCCGGCGCCTGCGCACAGTTTTCGCACTGACTGGCATCGGACTCGGCCCCGCAATAGTTGCAGTTGCCGCGCGCGAATGCTTCGTAGCCCCAGACGTTGCAGTCCGGACACCAGGCCTCGGTCGAATCCCGCCATTCGATGAAGCCCGCGTCCTGCAATTTGCCGAAGACTTCGGTCACCGCTTGCGCAAACCATGGGTTGCCGTGCGGGCGCATCCAGTTGTCAGGCCGGATGTTGACAGCAGCCAGCGACGCCTCGATACGGTCGGTATTGCGGTTGGCAAGGACGACCGGATCGGTATCGGTTTCCAGGCCCTTGCGCAGCATGTAGGACTGATAGTCGTCCGAATACGACAGCAACACGCACTCGTGGCCGCGCTGCCGCTGGACTCGCGTGAACACATCGGCGGCCAGAAACGGCCCTGCGATATGGCCGATATGCAGATCGCCGTTCGGCGTCGGCGGCGTGATGGTGACAATGAACTTAGTCATCGAGACACCCCGTCGTCTCAGTGTGCTGAGCCGCGAAAGCGTCGACGTGGTTCATGTCCCACCAGATCACGTAGAAATGAAAGTCCTCATCGGAATCGTTGATGACGTAGTGGTCGGTGTGCTTGGGGATCGCGGCGATGTCCCCTGCGGCGAACTCCATCTCGCGTTCGCCCACGATCAGCCGCGCGCGGCCATTGATGGCGATGAAGATTTCCTGATCGATCTGGGTATGCGGCTCGCTCCGGGTGCCGGGGCGTACCACGCACCAGCCGCCAGCGAACGGCATCGGATAGCCCTGCCATGGCAGCAAGCGGCTGCCATCCAGGCCGTACTCGTGCGCCAGGTTGTTGAAGTTGATCCTGCGGTGAATCTCGAACCGTTCCATGTTGAAACCCGTGCGTTGTTGACGGGAGCAAGGATGGAATTGGCGCGTCGGGTTGGCTATTTGATCGGTCGATATCTGGCAAGGGACGGATCGGATTTCTAGATGACGCTCGTCGTACGCGGCTGCTCCCCCTCCGCCTGCTTCCTGATCACTGCGTGCGCAGGACGTCCGTAAAGACGGGCGGGCTATTTGATGGGGTGGTATTAATTCATGACCTGAAAAAGCCCGGGTTTCCGGGCGATGCAGTGGCAAGCAGCGGGTGATGATAATGACTATCAACAAAGCTGATGATCAGGCTCGGGTACGCGGTGTTACCGTTGCCGTCGATGGTTGAACGCGTATCTCCCGCGCCGCGAATCCGCATCGTGGCGCACCGAATACATGCTCTTCTTCATCATTCCTTTGGTTAGATCTTTAGGCCGCTGCGCATTCGCGAAGCGGCCTTTTTTTGGCTCGCAGATCGAGACGTCCTGCGTCGAGGCTTTCGCCCACAACCTGTCTCAACGCAACCCCTTCAGCATGACCAGAACACGGACGCTGTCAGCGATCAACGTCAACCACGACGCGGCCCCGAACCTGTCCTGCGAGCAGCTTCGGTGCGATTTCCACCACTTCACTGAGGCCGATTTCACGACTGATCAGCGGCAGCAGCGCGCGATCAAGGTCCGCAGCGAGCCGGGACCAGGCCTCGATCCGGTCAGCACG
>JARDZH010000402.1 GCA_029240955.1 Pseudomonas sp.
GGGAGCTGCACTCATCTTGGTTACCTCGGTGGATAGTTGTTGTTTTATGGGTCTGTTGTATCCCGCCACCTGACGCCGGGCCATTCGACGTTGGTCTTACCGCCGCAGCCGCCTGCGCGCGACCTGCATGAGCGCGTCGAGCTGATTATTGCAATTTTGCTAATGAGCATTATCAAAAGTGTTGATTTATACCCAGCAGCCATCCGGCTTAGAATTCTCTTCGCCAAAACGGCAATGTTGGCAGCCCCCACGAAGGCTCGATAAACAGTCCGAATAACTGCACGAGATCTGATCCAGAAGGATCACGAACACACTCGTCTCGAAGAAGGTAAATACCCATGAAAGTTTCAATGTTGATCATCGCACTTTGCGGCTTCAGTACTTTTGCAATGGCCGAAGAGTCGCAAACCAAAGTGGCGCAGCAACAGGCTCGCGTCGAACAATACACCTACGACTCGCACCCGGACATCGCCCGCGTCCTGTCGATCAGCCCCATCCCCAACGTCTGCGAAGTGGTTCCCGCACGCATGACTTACGAAGATCACCAAGGCCAGCGCCATGTGATGAGCTATCAGGTGATGGGCAACGGTTGCAGCAACGGTTGATATGACCGCTGAGCAATCGCGCCAGTAAAAGCCATTGCCCCATTGAGCCGTTAATGGGGCAGGCTTCTGCGCAGCTATAAAACTCATTAAAGAATTATTCATGATGTATTCGTGATTTATTCCTCACGTAGTTGCGCTCAGCTCTTTCGCTTTACTTTCCTTCGACATTCCCCTGCGCATCTTCTTGCGTGTCTTTTATTTACCCACAAGTGATATGCAAAAAAACCCGCAGCTTCGCGCGCGCACTTGATCTACGCTTGCAGGACAATAACTCCGTTCAAGGAGATCGACATGGCCTGCACGCAGTACGTGGCCCGCGAGCCTGACGCCAGCGGCTTCATCGACTACCCGCCAGCTGAACACGCGGTGTGGCACACGCTTATCTCCCGGCAACTGAAAGTCATAGAGGGCCGCGCCTGTCAGGAATACCTCGACGGCGTCGAACAGCTTGGCCTCCCTCACGACCGCATTCCGCAGTTGGGTGACATCAATCGCGTACTGGCGGCCACCACCGGCTGGCAAGTGCAGCGTGTTCCTGCACTCATCCCGTTCCAGACGTTCTTCGAGCTGCTGGCGAGCAAGCGCTTCCCCGTTGCCACCTTCATTCGTACCGAACAAGAGCTGGACTACCTGCAAGAGCCGGACATTTTTCACGAGATCTTTGGTCACTGCCCGCTGCTGACCAACCCCTGGTTTGCCGAATTCACCCACACCTACGGCAAGCTCGGCCTGAGCGCGAGCAAAGAGCAACGCGTGTACCTGGCGCGGCTGTACTGGATGACCATCGAATTCGGACTGGTGGATACGCCTCAAGGCCGGCGCATCTACGGCGGCGGCATCCTGTCTTCGCCCAAGGAAACCGTGTACAGCCTGTCCGGCGAGCCTGAGCATCAGGCGTTCGATCCGCTGGAAGCCATGCGCACGCCTTACCGCATCGACATCCTGCAGCCTGTCTACTTTGTATTGCCCGACCTCAAGTGCCTGTTCGACCTCGCCCATGAAGACATCATGGGCATGGTCCAGCAGAGTATGCTGCTGGGCCTGCACGCCCCGAAATTCGCACCACGACCGTCGGCACGTGCGACGGCCTGACCCAGGAGTTTTTTCCCGATGACCCCTCTCAACCAAGCCAGCTGCGAAGCCTGTCGCGCCGATGCGCCACAGGTGAGCGAAGCCGAACTGCCCGATCTGCTGCGTCAGATACCGGACTGGACCATCGAAGTGCGCGACGGCGTCATGCAGCTGGAAAAGGTCTTCGCCTTCAAGAATTTCAAATTTGCGCTGGCGTTTACCAACGCGGTCGGCGAAATTGCAGAAGCTGAAGGTCACCACCCCGGTCTGCTGACCGAATGGGGCAAGGTGACCGTGACCTGGTGGAGCCACTCGATCAAAGGGCTGCACCGCAACGACTTCATCATGGCCGCCCGCACCGACGAGGTGGCCAAAAGCGCCGAGGGCCGCAAGTAATGCATTTCAAGGATATCCAGCGTGTGCCGGGAGACCCGATTCTGGGTTTGATCGAGGCTTACGCGAATGACACCAATCCGAACAAGTTCGACCTCGGCGTTGGCGTCTACAAGGATGCGCAAGGCCTGACCACCATTCCCCGCGCTGTGAAGCTGGCCGAGCAGCGGCTGGCTGAGTCGCAACTGACCAAGACCTACATCGGCGGTCATGGCGAGCCCCGCTTCGGCGCGCTGCTGAACGAACTGGTGCTGGGCAGCGACTCGCCGCTTCTGGCTGCAAAACGGGTCGGCGCCACGCAATCGCCGGGCGGTACCGGCGCGCTGCGTCTGGCCGGTGAGTTCATCGCTCAGTGTTTGCCGGGCAAAGGCATCTGGCTGAGCGACCCGACCTGGCCGATTCATGAGTCGATCTTCAACAAGGTCGGACTGAAAGTCGGCCATTACCCGTATGTGGGTGCGGACAACCGACTGAACATCGACGGCATGCTGGAGACCCTGCGCCAGGTGCCGGAGGGCGACGTTGTGCTGCTGCACGCCTGCTGCCACAACCCGACCGGCTTCGATCTGTCTCACGAGCAATGGCAGCACGTGCTGGAAATCGTGCGCAGCCGCAACCTGCTGCCGCTGATCGACTTTGCGTATCAGGGTTTCGGCGATGGTCTGGAGCAGGATGCGTGGGCGGTGCGTCTGTTTGCAGCCGAGCTGCCGGAATTGCTGATCACCAGTTCCTGCTCGAAAAACTTCGGCCTGTACCGCGAACGTACCGGCGCGTTGATCGTGACGGCTGGCGATGCCGACAAGCTGCTGGATGTGCGCAGTCAGCTCGCCAATATCGCCCGCAATCTGTGGTCGAACCCGCCGGATCACGGCGCGGCGGTGGTCGCGGAGATCCTTGGTGATGCCGAGCTCAAGTCGCTGTGGGCCGAAGAAGTGGAAGAAATGCGCGCGCGCATTGCGCAGTTGCGTGTGGGACTGGTCGACGCGCTGACTCCGCTGGGACTGGGCGAGCGTTTTGCACACATCGCACAGCAACGCGGAATGTTCTCCTACACTGGCATCAGCGATGCGCAGGTTGCGCGTCTGCGTCATGAGCACAGTGTTTACATGGTCAACGCCGGACGCGCGAACATTGCCGGGATCGATGCCAGCCGGATTGATCAGTTGGCGGGTGCTATTGCGGCGGTGTGCAAGGACTGATTTGCTGCCGCTGCGCGGCAGATCGCAGGCAAGCCAGCTCCTACAGGCTCGCGGCGTTCTCCGGGTCCGGGTCCGTAGGAGCCAGCTTGCTGGCGATAAACGATGACGCGGTTAGTCTGACTCACCGCAGCGTCTGATTTTGCTGCCGCTGTGCGGCAGATCGCGGGCAGGAAGAGACAGCAAACACGCCATTCTGTTTGCACGAAATGACCAACGGACTAAAAAAAATCCGGATTGTCATTTTCACTGGGGTATCCTGCGCAGGCTTTTTTGAGCACGGTTCTACCTGAAACCCCTTGCGAGGAGCGACGACATGCACGAAATTCCAAACTTCCCACCAGGCCAACAGGAACCACAGCAATCCACCTTGGCCCAGCAGGAACTGGGTCAGCCTGTTGCGATGAAAGCAGCAGCAC
>JARDZH010000403.1 GCA_029240955.1 Pseudomonas sp.
AAAACTCGCCGATCCGGCCTACGCAGCAGAGATCGGCCTGCTCGGTGAACGCCTGCTGACGCCGACCAGCACCACGCAAGTGCGCTACAGCTTCACCCTTTTCGAACTGACCCCGGACGGCTCGCGGGTGCGCGTGCAGACCGACAGCACCGATCAGCCGTTCGACATCAACGAGGGCAGCAAGCTCGAACTCGGCTCGACGGCGAAAATGCGTGTGCTGACCACGTACCTGCAAATCGTCGCCGAGCTGCACGACAAATACGGCGCGATGAGCGGACCGGAACTGAAAAAAGTCGAAGTGCCGGATCAGGATCGCCTCAGCCGCTGGGTCATCGACTACCTGATCCAGAACAAGGACCACGACCTGTCGAAGCTGCTCGGCGCGGCGCTGGACCGCAAATATTCGGCGAGCCCCGGCGAGGCGTTTTTTACCGGCGGTGGGCTGCACACCTTTCACAACTTTCGCAAAGAGGACAACGGTCGCCTGCCGACCCTGCGCGATTCGTTGCGCGAGTCGATCAACCTGCCGTTCATTCGGCTGATGCGCGACATCGTCCGCTACACCACCTACTCAGGCCCCAACGCCGAATTGCTCAAGGATGATCGCGATCCGCGCCGTCAGGAGTATCTGGCCAGTTTCGCTGACCGCGAAGGCACCTCGTTCCTGCTCAAGTTCTGGAAGAAGTACCGCAACAAGGATACCCAGGCGCGTCTCGATACCTTCCTCGACAGCATGCGCCCGACGCCTATTCGCATGGCCGCCGTGCATCGCTATCTGTTGCCCGAGGCAAGCCAGGAAGACTTCAACCGCTTCGTGCGCTCGCACCTCAAGGGCACCAAGCTCAACGAAAAACTCACAGACGACCGTTTGATCCGCCTCTACGATTCCTATGGCCCCGGCAGTTACGATTTGCCCGACCAGGGCTTCATCGCCAAGGTCCATCCGCTGGACCTGTGGATGATCGGCTACCTGCTGCATCACCCGGAAGCAACCTTCAGCGAGATCGTCAAGGCCAGCCATTTCGAGCGCCAGGAAGTCTACAGCTGGCTGTTCAAGAGTCGCCACAAGGGAGCGCGCGACAGCCGTATCCGCACCATGCTCGAGATCGAAGCCTTCCTCGACATTCATCAGCGCTGGCAGAAAGTCGGGTACCCGTTCGATCACCTGGTGCCGTCACTGGCCACCGCCATCGGCAGCTCCGGTGACCGCCCCGCCGCGCTTGCCGAACTGATCGGCACCATCCTCAATGACGGCGTGCGCATGCCGACGCTGCGCATCGACAGCCTGCACTTCGCTGCCGGTACACCCTATGAAACCAGGCTGATCAACGACCCGCACGTGGGCAAACGGGTGATGCCGGTGGAAGTGGCCCGGGCCATGCGCGAGGCGCTGTCGCAAGTGGTCGATGCCGGCACCGCCAAACGCCTGTCGGGCAGTTTCAAATTGCCCGACGGCACACCCCTGGCCATGGGCGGCAAAACCGGCACCGGCGACAACCGCATCGCGGCGATCGGTTCCGGCGGGCGGATCATCAGTTCGAAGTCGATCAACCGCACGGCGACATTTGTGTTCTACATCGGCGATCACCATTTCGGCACCCTCACCGCGTTCGTGCCCGGGCGCTCGGCGGAGAACTTCAAGTTCACCTCGGCCCTGCCCACACAAGTGCTCAAGGGCATGGCGCCGATTCTCACGCCGTATCTGCAACCGGGCAGCGATTCGCAGTGCCGACCGGTGCAAACCGCCAGCGTGGCCATGGCCGAGAACGCGATGCCCGAGCTCAAGTAACCAATCGTTTCAGGCGGCGTACGGCTCAGGGTGCCGTTTTCCATCAGCGCCGGGTGGTACTGATGTATTTTTTCCATTCGATTTTTGGTCGGATCCGACGTCAACCGCGGCGATAGCTCCCGATCTTTGAACTTTTGTTTTGCTCATGCGGCAGTAGGCTGAATACTCCCCAACAATCAAGGATGATTGGCCATGCCTACTGCTTCCCTGCCCGCCGAACCAACGGACAAAGGGCAACACTACGAGTTCATCAAATCTGCCGTCAGCGAACCGTTCAAAAACGCCACCGTCAGTCGGGGCCAAGCCCTGGCGGCAACACCTCTTAACGTCGAGCCCTGGTACACGAACGTGGGCGCAGGCTCGATGGAGAAGCTTGCTGCCGCCAACCTCAAGGCCTGGACATCACAGAACAGCGTCGATCATGCACTGGCGAAAACCGACCTCTACGCATTTGCCGAGCCGTTGTTGAAAGCGCTGATCAAACAACGCCACGGCATCGAGCCGGATGTGCGCAATACGTACCTTCTTCTGTATCAATCAAAAAAGCTGCCCTGGTACACGATCAATATTTCCGAAGGCGCCACTGGTCGGACCGTGTCGTTGCTGGATGCTGCCCTGCACAATTTTGCCAGCCATGAACAAGTCGAGCAGGGCTCGGCGTATATCAGCAAACCCGATGCCCTCGGACTTTTCGATGTGCTGCCCATCGCCAACAAGATGTCCATCGCCCGGTTCCAGACGTTATGCCGCGATCTGGACCTCGGTGGACAGTACAAAACCCATCTCGAGCAATTGCTGTTGCCCACCGAGCCGCTCGCGCAAGGTGTTCTGCAAGCACGGGTGATGGCCGCCCAAAAAGATGCCCTCGCCGCTGCCGCGCTGATGGCCATGCTCAGGCAGGACATTCAGTACGATGCTTACGAGATGATTCTGAAGCTGATCGATGGCGATTCGCGGGCGTTGCTCGATGGTATCCCGATTCGCTGCTGCGACCTGTCCATGCTCGAAACGCCATTGACCGGCGTACTGTTGATGGTGCACGGCGCTCGTGCCTCCCAGGGTCAGCGAAGGCTTATCGTCTACGTTCCGCATGACCCTGATCATCCGCTCAAGGACTACGACTCGCTGGGCGCCTTCAGGGACGAGTTGACCCGCCAATTGCGTGAAGACCGCTACAGTCACGCAACCCGGCAGACCTACCGGCAATTCTTCAGCCAGTTCGTCGACCAACAGCAGCGCGGGCATTTCTTTGCGTTGCTCGAGCAACGCCTGTTCACTATCAGCTATCACCCGCGAACGGACCCGAACGATCAGCGCCCACCCTGGCGCAAAACGCCTGTTGCCAAGCCCAGGCTGCAATTCAATCATCTGCCGGTGCGAGGCAATTACTGGCGCCATGCGTACGAGCAAAAGCTCAACAAAATCCTCAATGACGCCAGGGAAGTTGCCGTGTCCACGGCGGCGGCCGACAGCAAGGCGCGCTGGGAATGGTGGGAAAATTTCAAGAAAATCGTCTCGGACATCTTCAATGTTGCGCTGTTGATCGCCACCCCGTTCGTGCCCGGGCTTGGCGAGTTGATGATGGCCTACACCGCTTATCAATTGACCACCGAAGTCATCGAGGGCGTTGTCGATCTCGCCGAAGGCCTGTGGCAGGAAGCGGCGGACCATGTCATTGGCGTGGTCACCAGCGTCATCGAACTGGCTGCGTTCGGCGCCGCAGGGCAAATCGGCAGCGCCTTCAAAATCAAGCTGTCGCCGCTGGTCGAAGGCATGCGGCCGGTCGAGTTGCCGGATGGCAGACCGAGCCTGTGGCATCGCGATCTGAGCCCGTATGCGCGCAACGACCTGGCCCTGGAGCCGCAATCCAGACCCGATCGACACGGCCTGCATCAGCACCCGAGCGGAAAGGTCCTGCCGCTGGAAGGCAAGCTGTAT
>JARDZH010000404.1 GCA_029240955.1 Pseudomonas sp.
CATGGGTTTTTCGGTCAGCACATGTTTGCCCGCAGCGGCAGCCCGCTCACAGAACTGACGATGCATGGCGTTGGGCAGAACGATGTACACCGCCTGCACACCCGGGTTGTCGGCGATCCGGTCGAACTCCTCATAGCTGTAGCAGGCGTTGGGGCTGATCCCGTACTGCGCCGCAACGGTCTTGAGTTTATCCGGAGTGCCCGAGACCAGCGCCACGGCCTTGGCTTTGAGCGTTTTGCCAAAGGCAGGCAGCACTTGTTCGAGGGCCAGACGGCCCAGGCCGACGATGGCGAAGCCGATGCGCTGTTCGGGCGGCAGCGGGCTCGGCGGCGGCGCAGAGGGCGTATCGGCCGGGCCGCGCCACGGCGGAAACTTCACGCTACCGTTTTCGACCTGGCCGATGTCGACCGGGGTGGGCGCGATAAAACGTTCTGCCATCGCCTGAGGCGCAACGGCAACAGCGCCGGCCCCCACCGCGATGAGTTTGCACAGGGATCGGCGGTTGAGTTCGGGTGGACGGGTTTTCATCGACAACTCCTTGAGGTCCGGCACGTGGTGTTGAACAACCGACCCGCCTGACCGCAGAGTCGTTTCGTCCGTCACGCAGACGACTGACCAAAGGCGGCTGGCATTCCCAGGCCGATATTCCGGCCGTGCCGTGCATATGAGCGTTGTCAGCGGCTTCGCTGAACGCTACGGTAGCGTCATTTCTGGAGCGGCGAACCCGTTCGCTCCCTTTTCATGTGCATGGTTGAGGAAACACTATGATCGAGGTCACCGAAGCCTCCATCGCCGAACTGCGCGCCGCGCTCCAGTCCGGCGCGACGACCGCCGTTGAACTGGTGAAGGCCTATCGGGCCCGGATCGACGCTTACGACGGTCGGGAAACACCGACCGCGCTCAACGCTGTGGTGGTGTTCAATCCCGGAGCGCTGGTCGAGGCTCAACGCTGTGGTGGTGTTCAATCCCGGAGCGCTGGTCGAGGCCGAAGCCTCCGACGCGCGCCGCGCGCGGGGCGAAACGCTGAGTCCGCTGGACGGCATTCCCTACACCGCCAAAGACAGTTATCTGGTCAAAGGCCTGACCGCCGCTTCCGGCAGTCCGGCGTTCGCCAGCCTGATTGCCTACAAGGACGCGTTCACAGTCGAGCGGCTGCGAGCTGCCGGCGCGATCTGCCTGGGCAAGACCAACATGCCGCCGATGGCCAACGGCGGCATGCAGCGTGGCGTCTACGGCCGGGCCGAAAGCCCGTACAACGCGGATTACCTGACGGCGCCGTTTGCGTCCGGCTCGTCCAACGGCGCTGGCACTGCCACGGCGGCAAGCTTTGCCGCGTTTGGTCTGGCCGAAGAAACTTGGTCGAGCGGGCGCGGCCCGGCGTCCAACAACGGGCTGTGCGCTTATACGCCATCGCGTGGTGTGATTTCGGTTCGCGGCAACTGGCCGTTGACGCCAACCATGGACGTTGTGGTGCCGTACGCCCGCACCATGGCTGACCTGCTCGAAGTGCTGGATGTGGTGGTCGCCGAAGATGCCGACAAGCGCGGCGACCTGTGGCGCCTGCAGCCTTGGGTGCCCATCCCTTCGGTGGCCGACGTGCGTCCCCCGTCCTATGCCGAACTGGCGAGCGACGCCACGCTCTTGGCCGGCAAGCGCTTCGGCGTGCCACGCATGTACATCAACGCCGACCCCGATGCAGGCACCTCCGAGAAGCCGGGCATCGGCGGCCCGACCGGCCAGCGCATCAACACCCGGGCCACGGTGATCGAACTGTGGGAGCAGGCTCGCGCCGCGCTGCAGGCCGCTGGCGCTGAAGTGATCGAGGTCGACTTCCCGCTGGTGTCGAACTGCGAGGGTGACCGTCCCGGCGCGCCTACCGTGTTCAATCGCGGCCTGGTCTCGAAGGAGTTTCTGCACGACGAGCTCTGGGAACTGACCGCCTGGGCGTTCGACGATTTCCTGCAGGCCAACGGCGACCCGACCTTGAACCGTCTGGCCGATGTCGACGGCGCCAGGATCTTCCCGCATGACCCCGGTACATTGCCCAATCGCGAAGACGATCTGGCGGCGGGCATGGATGAATACGTACGCATGGCCGAGCGGGGCATCACGCCCTGGGATCGGATCGAGACCCTGCCAGACGGCCTGCGCGGCCTGGAAAAGACTCGCAAGCTCGATCTGGAAGACTGGATGCAAGCGCTGGGGCTCGATGCGGTGCTGTTCCCGACCGTGGCGGACGTGGCGCCGGCCAACGCCGACGTCGACCCGCAGGCCAACGATATCGCCTGGAGCAACGGCGTGTGGGTCGCCAACGGCAACCTCGCTATCCGTCATCTGGGCGTGCCCACGGTCACCGTCCCCATGGGCATCATGGCAGATATCGGCATGCCGGTCGGGCTGACCTTCGCCGGTCGCGCCTACGACGATTCGAACCTGCTGCGTTTCGGCGCGGCTTTCGAATCGCTGGGTAACAAGCGGGTCATTCCGTCGCGCACGCCGGTATTGTCAAAAGCCTGAACCAGCGCCGGCTGACCGCCCACGCCATTTCATGGATCGTTTGCCATCGCGCGCTTTCGGATAACAGGTCAAGTATCTATCCGAGGAGAATTCGATGACTAACGATCGCCCACTGGCACTGGTAACAGGCGGCTCATCCGGCATTGGCCTGGAACTGGCGAAACAATTCGCGCAGCACGGCTTCGATCTGGTCATTTCCGGCTCCAGCGACAAGGTCAAGACGTCCGCTGAAGAACTCAAATCGACAGGCGTCGAATGCTTCGCTTATCAGGCTGACGCGTCCACGTACGAAGGGGTCCAAGGGCTCTGGGATTTTGTGGTATCGCTCGGCCGACCCCTTGAGGCCGCTGCGCTCAATGTCGGGATCGGCAAGGGCGGCGCGTTTATCGATAACGAGCTTGAGGACGAGCTGCGACTGATCGCTATCAATATTACGGGCACCGTCCACATGGCGAAGCGGGTGGCGCAGCACATGGTCGCCAACGGCCGCGGCCGTATCCTCGTCACATCGTCGATCGCCGCCACGCTGCCGACCCCGTACGAAACCGTCTATGGCCCGTCGAAGGCGTTCGCGTTCTCGTTCGCAGAGTCACTGCGCGAAGAACTTCGCGAGACCGGTGTCACGGTGACCGCGCTGTTGCCCGGCCCTACCGACAGCGACTTTCACAAGAACGCGGGCATGGCCAGCAGCAAGATCGGCGCGTCGCCGAAAAACGACAAGGCCCAGATCGCCCGCGAAGGCTTTGAGGCACTGATGAACGACATCGACCATGTCGTGGCCGGTGATGAAGAGACCAAACAGCAGGCCATCGATAACCGCACCACGCCGGAGCCTGTGAAGGCGCGCAATCATGCCGAGAAGGCACGCTTGCGATAACCGCAAAAGGCCCGTCCGCTCGTCGTCTGTAACACACGCTTGCCACCACGGGTCCAGACTTAATCATGCGACTCTGAAGGAGGCGTATGACATGAGCAGTAGCAGAGCGAGCGTGGTCGCGGCGGCGCTGTTTGCCGCAGCCTGCACGACTGCGTTCGCGGATCAATCAGACACACAGCACGGGACCTACAGCAGAGATCCAAGTGCTTCTTCCCAGACACGGTCGGCGCCTGCCAACGCAGCCGACAACGCTGTCCAGAACAACGCCGTCCAGAACAACACCGTCCGGACTCCAGGAAGAAACGCTTCGCACTCGATGCATCCCGGCTCATCCATGACCGACGGCAAAGGTGCCAACAGCGAGGTTAAAGCGCTCCGACAAAACGACAGTGCGATCATCATTCAGGCCGGGGAAAATTGAGGCCCGCCCGGGCGTCCGAGGTCCGCAGCCCTTTCTGCCGTTGGCTGGAAGTACAGTGTTCAGCAAGGTAGCCACAGGCCGGCCGCGACGGACTTCTGACCCCGGGCACGTCATTGCTGCGCCAGCCGCTGTTCGAGACTTTCGATAAACACCCGTTCGGCGCGGCTCATCTTCTGATCCCGATTCCACAGCAGATGAATGTCCACGTCGGCGATGCCGTCGTCGGGCGGCAAGCGCCAGAGCAGCCCGTTGTCCACGTCTTCCGCCACCACATGTTCAGGCAGGCACCCCAGGCCGAACCCCGCAATGACCAGACGGCGCACCTCCTCAAGGCTGGGCGACGAGGCAACGATCCGGCCGCTGAAACCCTGCTGATCGCGAAAGATCGTCAGCGGCGACAGCATCCCGCCAATCTGGTCGCTGGTGAAACTCACGAAGTTTTCGGACTGCAGGTCGCTGTCGGTCAGGTTGCTGCGGCCGAACCACGCATGGCGACGGCCGCAGTAGAAGGCGTAGCGCTGGCTGAGAAACAGCCGCTGCTCCAGTCGCGGCTGCGGCCGGCGGTTGAGGCTCAGGCCAAGCGTGGCGGTCTTTTCCAGCAAGGCGCTGACGATGTCGGAGCTGCGCATCACATCGATTTCCAGGTCCACCCGCGGGTGCTGGCGATGGAACTCTGCGAGGAAGTCATCGAAGCGTTCGGAAAAGATCCGGCTGATCATCAGCAGGCGCACCTTGCCGATGATCTCGTCGCCCG
>JARDZH010000405.1 GCA_029240955.1 Pseudomonas sp.
TTCGGTGGTGAACAGCTGCAGGCGCCGGCCGGATTGCGGGTCGCGCACTTCGGCGGCCAGTTTATTTACATCGCCCTTGGTGTCCAGCACCCAGTTGAAATCGAAGCCGCCCTGTTTGGGCTCAGCATATTTCAGTTGCGGGTGATCGTCTTTGATGTGCTGGCCAAACGCGGTGGGTTTCAGGAAGTCCATGGGCGTGCCGGCTACGGCAGGCAGTTCGCCGGTCGGGATGAGCTTATCGTTGACCGGTGTGTAATGCGATGCGTGCAAGGTGGCGACCTGCTTGAGGATGTCACCGTTGCCAGCACCGGCCAGGTTGAAATAGCTGTGGTTGGTCAGGTTCAGGACCGTCGGCTTGTCGGTCGTGGCCCGGTATTCGATCTTCAGTTCGTTGCGCTCATTGAGGCTGTAGGTCACTTCCGTGAGCAGAGCGCCGGGGAAGCCCATTTCGCCGTCCGGCGACAGGTAGCTCAACTTGACGCCCACCGAATCGGCCGACTTGGCTTCCTGCGCTTTCCACAGGCGTTTGTCGAAGCCCTGACTGCCGCCGTGCAGTGAGTTGGTCTTGTCGTTCAGCGGCACCCGATAGGTCTTGCCGTCCAGTTCGAAGGTGCCACCCGCCAGGCGGTTGCCGAAGCGGCCGATGGTCGCGCCGAAGTACACCGTGCCGTTGTCTTGATAGCCTTTGACGTCGTCGAACCCGAGCACGACGTCTTCCACCTTGCCGTTCTTGTCCGGCATCAGCACCGACTGCAGGGTGGCACCGTAGGTGATGATGCTCGCCTCCAGCCCCTGGCTGTTGCGCAGCGTGTATTTTTCGACGGCGGTGCCGTCGGGCAGAGTACCGAAGCTGGTGCGTTCGCTGGACAGCTGAGCTGCGTGAGCGGTCATGGTCGCGATCATCAAGGACAGTCCGAAAGTGCTGATAAGAACCTGCGTTTTCATCTGTTCTACCCGCTTTTATTGTTGTTGTGAAAGGCGGCCTTGCCCGTGCCGTGCCGACGCGGTGGGCAGGTGACGCTCATTGGTCATACTATTTGATCGGATTTCATCCGATGGAAGGATTTATAGACGATAAAAAGCTGCTTGAAAAATAAATCGTAATACTATTTAGTAGTTCGAGCGCAAAGAAGCTGGACGCGATTAAGCGTGTCCGATCGACGCCGACGGCGTGTGCAACCATCGAGTCAGCAGCGCCTTACAACAATAACAAAGGACATTTCCATGCAATGGCTGCCCGTTTCCGAGCACCGTTTCATGCTGGCCGAAGGCCCTTTCTGGGACGGCCCGCAACATGCTTTGTACTGGGTCGATATCGCCGGCCGTCTGGCCTGTCGGCTCATCGATGGCCAGTATCAACAGTGGCGGTTGCCCGAGTCGGTTTCGGCCTTCATCCCGACTGCACGCGGCGATGCACTGGTCACGCTGGCCTCCGGCGTCTACCGCCTCGACCTCGACTCCCCGACAGTGAAGTTGGAACGGTTCTGCGTTGCAGACCCGACGCCGGGCAATCGCGCCAACGAAGCGCGTTGCGACGCGCAGGGCCGGCTGTGGGTCGGCAGCATGCAGAACAACCTCGACGCCGAGGGCGGTGATCTGCCGCTGACCCGCCGCTCCGGCGCGCTGGCGCGGGTCGACACCGATGGCACCGTTTCGCGTCTGCTGGAAGGGCAAGGCATCGTCAACACGCTGCTCTGGAACGCTGCCGGCACTGAGCTGTATTGCGCCGACACCCTGGACGACGTCATCTATCGCTATCCGCTCAAGGCGGACGGCAGCCTCGGTGCGCGTCAGATCTGGGCCGACCGGCACGCGCGCGGGTCGCCCGATGGTTCGGCCATGGACGCCGAAGGGTTCGTCTGGAACGCCCGCTGGGGCGGCGGCTGTCTGCTGCGATTTGCGCCTGACGGCAGCCTCGACCGGGTCGTGGAGCTGCCGGTCAGCCACCCGACCAGTTGCGTGTTCGGCGGCCCCGACCTGGGAACGCTGTATGTCACCAGTGCAGCGCCGGCCGATGCGCGTGGACAGTTCGACGGCGCGCTGCTGAGAGCGGACGTGGGCGTGAGCGGGCAGCCGAGCTATCGCTTCGCGGGGTAGCCAGGTTCAGGGTGCGCCAGGACGGCCACGGGTGACACTCGGTTACATTGCCGGCTTCGGCAATATGGTATGACTAATTAGCGGGCTGGGTACGTCACCGGACGACACCCATCCTCCCATCGCTGGACGCTGTAGCTATTCAATAACAATAAGGAGTTAGCTATGTTGAGTCGTCACGGGATTCGTTCCCTGTGCTGTGCCGCTGTGACCACTGCCATTCTGGGCAGCAGTGGTGCTGTATTCGCCGCCGAGAAGGTCAAGATCGGTTTTCTGGTCAAACAAGCTGAAGAACCCTGGTTTCAGACCGAATGGGCCTTCGCCGAGAAAGCCGGCAAGGAGCATGGTTTCGAGGTCCTCAAGATCGCCGTTCCCGACGGCGAGAAAACGCTGGCTGCCATCGACAACCTGGCCGCCAACGGTGCCAAGGGCTTTGTGATCTGTCCGCCGGACGTGTCGCTCGGCCCTGCGATCGTCGCCAAAGCCAAGGCCAACGGCCTGAAAGTGATGGCGGTCGATGACCGTTTCGTCGATGCCAAGGGCAACTTCATGGAGGACGTGCCGTATCTGGGCATGGCCGCTTTTGAAGTCGGCCAGAAGCAGGGCGAGGCCATGGCCGCCGAGGCGAAGAATCGCAACTGGGACTGGAAAGACACCTACGCGATCATCAACACCTATAACGAGCTCGACACCGGCAAGAAGCGCACCGACGGTTCGGTGGATGCGTTGAAGAAGGCCGGCCTGCCGGAAAGCCAGATCCTGTTCACCGCGCAGAAGACCCTGGATGTGCCCGGCAGCATGGACGCCACCAGTTCGGCGCTGCCCAAGCTGCCGGCCAATGCCAAGAACCTGATCATCGGCGGCATGAACGACAACACCGTGCTGGGCGGCGTACGCGCCACGGCGTCCAACGGCTTTGCGCCGGCCAACGTGATCGGCATTGGCATCAACGGCACCGACGCCATCGACGAGCTGAAGAAGAAGCAGAGCGGCTTCCACGGCTCGATGCTGCCAAGTCCCGACAAGGAAGGCTACGACACGGCCTATCAGATGTTCCTGTGGGTCACCACCGGCAAGGAGCCGCCCAAGTACACCGCCATGGACGACGTGACGCTGATCACTCGCGCCAACTTCCAGGAAGTGCTGACCAAGATCGGTCTGTGGAAGTGAGCTGAATGAGGGGGCCTGATGTCAGGCCCCTGTATTTTGCGGGGAGGGCGGATTCATGCAACAGGCTATCGAGCAACAACCGGCGGGCGGCGCTCTGCGTTTCAACGGCATCGGTAAAGTATTTCCCGGCGTCAAAGCGCTGTCCGACATCAGTTTCGAAGCACGTCCCGGCAGCGTTCACGCGCTGATGGGCGAAAACGGCGCGGGCAAGTCCACGCTGTTGAAAATTCTGGGCGGTTCCTACCAGCCCAACAGCGGCACGCTGCAGATCGGCGAGCAGACCCATCACTTCAAATCCACCGCGGACAGCATTGCAGCGGGCGTGGCAGTGATTCACCAGGAACTGCATCTGGTCCCGGAAATGACGGT
>JARDZH010000406.1 GCA_029240955.1 Pseudomonas sp.
TTTCAGGCCATAGACGGGCGAACCCTGCACGCCGAGGCGTATTCGCCGTTCGACATCATCAGCCTGCGGGCGGCAACCGCTGCGCCGGACATCAGGCTGAATCTGGTCACCGACGAGTCCTCCAGTCGCCGCAAAGGCGGCCCTGCGGCGGCCGAACTAATTGTGGAAGTCGTAGGCGCGAGCAACGGCCGGACGGCACATTCGCGCTCTACGCTCGAATTCAAACAGGGTCAGGCGTCGCTCACCGCGCTCAGCGCCGTGCTGTCGTTATCGGCGGCACTTGGCTTGAACGAGCGCCCGCCAGCGGCTCCCGGTTTGTACATGCCCGAATTGCTGCTGGATGCGGAGTGGTTTCTGAACGCGCTGCGCGAGGAGGGCGCAACGATCAGTCACAGCACTGAATAACCCAGGACGACAGGGGCGCGGTCATCATCCGTGCCGCGCCCTCATGCCGACAGGGTCAGGTCCACCAGACGAATGCTGTCGCGTCCACCGCGTTTGGATTCGTACAGCGCCGCATCACCTCGTTCGATCAGCGTCGTCAGGCTGGCGGGCGGCTTGTCGAACAGCGTGGCGCCGATGCTCAGCGTGACCGCTTCGGGGGTGACGTAGGACTCGCACGCAACCTTGCGGAACTGCTCACGCAAGTTGCTGCTCAGCTCGCCGATCCGTTCGATGGAAGCATTGCCCAGCAGAATCAGGAATTCATCGCCGCCCAGCCGTGCCGCCAGTGCATGTTTGGGCAGCACGCCGCGAATCATCTCACTCAGGGCAACCAGCAAGCGGTCGCCAGCGGTATGGCCGTACAGATCGTTGATCAGCTTGAAGTTGTCGATGTCGATCAGCAGCAGCGCACCGGGCTGGGCGCTGGATACGCCTTCCAGCACACGCGGCGCGCGGACTTCCAGCGCACGGCGGTTGTACAGCGCCGTCAACGGGTCGCGCGCGGCCAGCCGTTCGATCCGCTTCTCGCGGCGGTAGCGTTCGGTGCCGGTCATCGACAGCGCGATCAGCATGATTGCCATGACACCTTCGACCAGCGACAGCTGAATGATCTCGCCGCGAAAGGCCGCCAGATCGATCAAGGTGCCGGGAATCACCACCGTCAGTCCCTTGAAGCCATAAAACACCCCGTGTCCGAGCAGCACATACCGCAGTTGCACCGCGCCGACGCTCAACGAACTGCCATGAGGCCGCAGCAGGAAGCTGGCCCGCAGCGTCACCGCCGACACCAGCAGCGAATTGGCCAGCAACATGACTTTCGACCAGGCCTGGCCGTTGGGCAACAGCAGCATCGCCACCCAGATCGCGAATATCAGGTACCAGGCGCGGGACAGGCGCGTTTCGGTGAAGCGCGCCACGCCGCGTAGAAACAGCCAGTGCGCAGTAATCAGCAAGCCGTTGGCAAACCAGATGCCGATCAAGAGCAGACCGCTGCCGCGCAGCAGCGCCAGTGTCGAACCCACGCTGATGGTGGCGAAGCCCGCGCTCCAGAACAGCAGCGAGGGTTCGCGCACGGTCCGCCATTCCACCGCCAGGTAGAGTGCGGCGGCGGCAGCGAGTGCGATTGTGATGGTCAACATCGTGAGGGGATCAAGCGCCATGGACTGCTGGCCTATGCGACTGCAATAAAAGGCACGATTGTAGGCGGTTATGCGAGGTTTTCTAATAATTCTGCATGGCAGCGTTGGGATTGCGACAGTCCGTCGCAGTTTTCCCGGGGTTGGCGGGCAAACGAAAACGCCGCTCGAACGAGCGGCGCTTCTGTACAGACGGCATCAAGGCATTTGCGGCAGTTCGTGAGGCCGCAGGTCGAAGACCAGCACTTCAGCATCGGTGCCTTCGCTCAAGCGCAGCACCTGCTCGCTGCGTACCCGTACGCCGTCGCCTTCGCCCAAGCGTTCGCCGTTGAGGGTCACGCTGCCACGCGCCACGTGCACGTAGGCATAACGGTCAGCAGCCAATTCCAGCGTTGCGGTTTCGGCGCCGTCGAACAGGCCGGCGTAAACCCGCGCATCCTGACGTACTTGCAACGAACCGTCGGCGCCGTCCGGCGAGATGATCAGTTGCAGACGGCCGCGTTTCTGCTCAGGGCTGAAATGCTCCTGCTGATAGCGAGGTGTCGCGCCGCTGACTTCGGGCACGATCCAGATCTGTAGAAAGTGCACGGGCTCACTGGCCGAATGGTTGTATTCGCTGTGCGCCACGCCGCGGCCGGCGCTCATCAGCTGAACGTCGCCAGGACGGATCACTGAACCGGTACCCAAGGTGTCTTTATGTTCCAGCGCGCCTTCGAGCACGTAGGAAAAGATCTCCATGTCGCGATGCGGGTGCTGGCCGAAACCCTTACCGGCCGCGACGCGGTCATCGTTGATCACCAGCAGGTCGGAAAAACCCTGCTCGCGCGGATCGCGATAGCCGGCGAAGGAGAAGGTATGGAAGGATTTCAACCAGCCGTGATCGGCTGCACCGCGTTCGGAAGCTTTGCGAAGAGTCAGCATGATTCGTTCTCCAGATTGTCGACGGCTGTTGATTCAGGCGTCGACTCGATGGAGCTAGGTTACTGTTTATCGGCTGTCGCAATAAGTAGCTGAAAAACGAATCACTGTCGCATTGAAGTGGACAGTCGACGATTCGACTGTCGCGGGTTAACGGTTCTGCAACCAGCTCAGGAAGCCACCTTTCTTGACCTGTGGCGGTCGGGCGAGCAGGGCGGTGTGGCTGCTCTTCTGACGCACGGCCTGCAATTTGTGCAGCGCGCGGTCTACATGGTTGCATTGCTGCATGCAGGCGCGGGCCACCGATTTGTCGATGCGGTAAATGATGCTGGAGGTCAGCGCAGTGAAACAGGCTTCGGACGGAATGTCGCCGATGATGCTCTGTTCGCCCATCACCTCGCTCGGCCCCATGCGGCCCGCTTCAACGCGCCGTTCGCCATCCGGCACCGCCGCGCTGACCACGCCGGTGGCAATCACGAACAGGCAATCCGGCACTTCGTTGAGGTCCAGCACCACTTGCCCCGCCGCGTACTGCTGGGCAGTCATGTTCTGCGCCAGCCGGTCGCGCTCTTCTTCACTCAGCGAACGGAACACTTTCACCTCGTCCAGCAAGGCCCGCGCTCGTGAGGTCGGTTCGCCGCTGCCGTCCTGCTGGCGGACGATGCCGGCCGCTTCGAGATGCCGGTGCGCCAGGTCGAACAGTTGGTTGCGAACTTCACCTTTCTTGCCAAGCTCGGCGATGAAACCGCTGGCCACGTATTCGGATGTGGTTTCCCCGGCTTCTTTCAATACCGCTTTGGGTGCCGGGTTGAGCAGCAGGCTGCTGCTGCCTTGCAGCGTGCGGTCGAGCGCGTCGAGCACCCGCCGCGGACGAATATGGTTGGGCACATGAATGCTGATCGACACGCCGTGCATGTTGACCGGGCGACTGAGGTTGACGATCTTGGCCTTGGCCGCCACCGAGTTGGGCACCACCGCAGTGGTCCCTGCGCTGGTCAACAGATGCGTGGCGCGCCAGTCGATGTCCGTCACCTTGCCTTCGACGCCATCGATCGAAACCCAGTCGTCCACCTGATACGGCTTGGTGGTGTTGAGCACGATCCCGGAGAACACATCGCTCAATGTGCTCTGCAACGCCAGACCGACAATGATCGCCACCGCGCCGGAGGTCG
>JARDZH010000407.1 GCA_029240955.1 Pseudomonas sp.
CGCCGGTGGGCGAACAGTACCTGACCGATGTGTCGGGGGTTTTGCACAGTCTGGCGGTCGCCACCGAACGTGCAGCCAGTGACGTGGGGCTGGCCTGCTTGCGGTTGCATTCCTCGCCGAGCTTTGGCTTGCTGTGGCTGATGCCGCGGCTGGAGCAGTTTCGTCTCAATCACCCGGACATCCAGCTCAACCTGTCCTGTTCGTACGAATCGCTGCATTTCAGCCGCGACAAGATCGACGTGGATATCCGCCACGGCATGCCTAACTGGCCGAGCTTCGAGGTGCGCACCATTCGGGATGAACGGGTCGCGGTCATGGCCTCGCCGCAATTGCTGGCCAAAAGGCCAGTCACCTGCATGGCGGATCTGCTGGATCAGAACCTGATCCTGTCCGAGGCTACACTGGTCAAGTGGCCGCAGCTGTTTGCCCAGCACGGCGTGTCGCGGCCTGAAAAGCCGTATTCACTGAGTTTCGACCGATCGTATATGACGCTGGAGGCGGCCAGTCATGGGCTGGGCTTTGCGCTGGAGAGCACCTTGCTGGCGCGGGATTACCTGGCCCGCGGCGTACTGGTCGAGGTTGCGCCAGACCTGAGCGCCCCGGTGACGGCGCATCACCTGGTGTTTCCACGGGCGCATTCGAATTTCCCGAGGGTCCGCCGGTTTCTGGAGTGGATGCAGGCGGAGTTGGGGCATGAGTTCAGTTATTGAGACGGTGATCACTCAGGTGTAGGAGCGCGCTTGCCCACGACAGCTTCAATGCGGTGTATCTGACAAACCGCGTCGCGCCTGTCGCGAGCTACGCTCCCTCCCACAAAGGGTGTGCGCGTGATGACACCGAGCAGAGACGCTGCGAGGGTCGTTCTATAGGGCTAACTCCCCAGAAACCCCACCCACGCCGCCACCAGTAGCAATCCCGCCATACCCCGATTGAACCACTGCATCCTGGCCGGCGAATCCAGCCAGCGCGTGGACCCGGCACCCAGCAGCGCCCAGCACCCCATGCACGGCAGCGACACCAGCAGAAACGCCAGCGCCAGCGGCGCGACCGCGCCTTGGCTGAATACACTGACCACTGCCAGCGCCATCATCCAGGTCTTGGGGTTGACCACCTGCAGCCCGGCGGCGCCCATGAACCCGAGCCGCGCCGGCTCGCGCCCATCGCCGCTTGCAGCAACGACCGGGCCGATCGGGCTGCGCCAGATCTTCCAGGCCAGCCAGCTGAGCCACAGCACGCCAGCCACCGCCATGGTCTGTCGGGCCACGGGAAGCTGTATCAACGAACGACCCACGCCCGTGCCGACCAACAGCACCAGCGCCGCAGCGCCGATACACGCACCGAACACGATCGGCAGGCTGGCGCGCAGACCGTAGCGGGCGCTGTTGCTCAACACCAGAATGTTGGTCGGGCCTGGGGTGATCGAGGCGACGAAGGCGAATAACACGAAAGACAGCATGACCGAGGCTCCCAAAGAGTGGAGCGCTCATCCTGCGCCGGATGCCGATCTCAGTCTGGAAGGCCTGTGCAGCGCTTGCGATAGGCCGCAGGCGTCAGGCCGTATACACGCACAAACCAGCGACCCAGGTGACTCTGGTCCGCGAACCCGGTGTCGGCGGCGACCTCGACCGGGCGGCGGCCCAGCGCCAGCAAGCGTCGCGAATGCGTCAGGCGCAGTTGCACCAGATAAGCATGAGGCGCCAGACCGAACGCCGCCTTGAACGCCCGCGTCAGGCGAAAGCGGTCCACACTGCACGCCACTGCCAATTCGTCCAGCCCGACGTCACGACGAAAGTGCGCGTGAAGATAGTCCCGCGCCCGCAGCGCAACCTGCGGCAGCCTGGGGTCGGCGTTCTGCCGGATCCGCCAGGCCAGTTGGTCGGTCAAGCGCTCCAGCAACGCATCCAGCGCGCCTTGCCGGACCATCAAGGGTTCCTGTCCATTCAACGCCGAGTAGGCGAACCAGATCGCACTGGCCAGACGAGGATCCTGATTAAGGATGGCAGCGAAACCGGGCTGATGATTATCGGGTGCGTCTTCGAACAGCCCGGACACATGCCCGGCAATCCATTCCGGGTCCATGTACAGCATGCGGTAGGTGAAACCGTCCTCGGTGGGCGCGTCACCGTCATGAATTTCGCCCGGCTCCAGCAGGATGACATTGCCCGGCGTGCTCGCGTGGCGCTGCCGCCGGCAGGTGAACTGCTGCACGCCCTGTTCGGTGACGCCGAGCAGATAGCTGTCATGCCAGTGGGGGTCGTAAGCGTGACCCTTGAAATGCGCGCGCAGGGTCTCGATACCGGTGTCCCGGTCCTGCGCGAGTTCGAGCCAATTATCGGGTGCCATGGAAATTTGTCTGAAAACAGCGTTATCGCGTTATCGGTCTGCAGATGCTAGAACGTTTGTGCAGCCGATACCATGACGCAGGCCGCTGGCCGGCAAAAGCTGCTTGAATGTATAACGGCCGGCGGTGGTGGAACTTGTTTCATCAGTCCACGGCCCAACCAGCACTTCGATTTACGCTGACGCACACGCCTCGGCAACCGTACACCCCTGACCATGACCCGAACAAAAGGCGCTTATCGCATGAAGTTGCCCGCCACATTGCTTGCCTGTCTGCTGTCCGCTCAGTTGCTGTCCAGCTCTGCGCTGGCTGCAGACATCGGACGTACCGTCACACCCTGGACGCTGCTCGATCAGTTCGAGCAGGCCTACACCTTCGACAACAAGGCGCAAGTGCTGCTGATCGCCCGCAGCATGTCCACCGCCAAACTGGTCAACGCGGCGCTGGAGGACCAGCCGGCGGGGTATCTGGAGGCGCGGCGGGTGGTGTATGTCGCCGATATCGAGAAGCTGCCGTCGATTGCCAAGATGGTCATGGTTCCGGCCATGCGTTCGGCCAAATACCGGATCATGCTCGACCAGACCGGCAGCGTCGCGCCGCGCTACGGGGATGACCGCGACAGTGTGCAGTGGCTGGAGCTGGAAAACGGGACCATCACCCGTGAACGCCACTACACCGATGCGCCAGCCCTGCAGCAGGCGCTGCAGACGCTGGCGCGTTAGGTCGCCGGCATCAGCCCAGCGAGGAGGCCTTGGCGAAAATCGAGGCCACGAAGCCGTTGATGTCCTGCTCGCCGACGAAGGCGGTGCGCAGGTGCTGGTCGGCCTGGGCGAGGTGAGCCTGAAGGCGTTCGCGCACTTTCTGTTTGCCGCACAGCGCAACGAAGGTGGATTTGCCGTCGTCCTTGCCCTGGTCCTTGGCCGTGTCGGCAGAGTGATCCTGCAGATCGTCGTACAGCTGGAACGCCTGGCCCAGTTCGACGGCAAAGCTTTGCAGGGCAGGGCGAACGCTGTCCGGGGCATCGCTGACCAGCCACGCCATGTCCATGACTGCGCCAAACAGTACGCCCGTCTTGAGCTCATTGGTCTGGGCAATCTCTTCGGCCGAGCGCGCCCGGGTACCGTCGCGCAGGTCCTGCAGCTGGCCACGGACCAGGCCTTTCATGCCAACTGTATTGGCAAGAATCTCCACCAGCTGCGTACGCACTTCGGGCCGCAGATCCGGAATCGAAGCAACCAGCCCGAATGAACGACTGAGCAACGCCACGGCCGTGAGGATCGCCACGTCTTCGCCGAAGCGCACGTGAACGGTCTCGCGGCCGCGCCGCA
>JARDZH010000408.1 GCA_029240955.1 Pseudomonas sp.
CTGGCGCAGGGTGCGTTTGCTCGCCCAGGGACAATGGCCGCCTTTCTGCGCTTTTCCACCAATCCAGGCGATATTCTGGATGACAAAGTCTCTACACCACGGGGCCTGGCGATCAAGCTGGTCGGCGTCGAGGGCCCGCGACTGCCCGGTAGCGAAGGCGAGGTCACTCAGGATTTCGTGATGCAGAACGCCAAAGCCTTCACCGCCGCCACGCCCAAAGCGTTTTTGAAAACCCTCAAGCTGTTGGCCAAGACCACTGACAAGGCGCCGGGCATGAAAAAGGCGCTGTCTGCGGTACTCAGAGGCGTGGAGTCGACCATCGAATCCATGGGCGGCGAAAGCGGCACCCTGAAAAGCCTCGGAGGCCATCCTCAGACACACATCCTGGGAGAAAGCTTCTCCACGGTTGTGCCGTTTCTGTACGGGTCGTATTACGCCAAGCTGGCCTTGGTGCCGGTATCGCCTTCGTTGACGGCCTTGACCGACCAGCCTGTGGATTTTGACGGGAACCCGGACGGGCTTCGAGCGGCGGTCACCGAGCACTTTACCCGGCAAGGCGGGGTGTGGGAGCTGCAAGTGCAGCTTGCCACCGACATCGAAAAAATGCCCATCGAAGACGCCTCCGTGCAATGGCCTGAGGAGCTCAGCCCATACGTCACCGTGGCACGGGTCGAAGTCGAACCGCAGGCGGCGTGGGACGAGGAAAAGGTCCGGGAAATCGACGATGGCATGGCGTTCAGTCCCTGGCACGGGCTGGCAGCGCACCGACCGCTGGGAGGCGTCATGCGCGTTCGCAAGCCGTCTTACGAAATGTCCTCGACCTTTCGGGCCCGTCACAACGGCTGCCCGATTCACGAGCCTCGCTGAATCCGGTTGAGTTCGCCGGCACGCTGCATCACTGGATCATCCAGTCGCCATGCGCCCGTACTCTGGGCGCGTGCACGGCTCTGCAAGCGACCGATCACCGCACACATTCAAATAGCGTTCTTGAAATGAATCGGCAGCCAAGTTAACCGTCTGGTACATTTCGCTGTATCACGGCCTGCGCCAGGGCCGCAAAAACAAGAGACACCCTCATGACCCATCCCGAGAAAACATCCGTGCTTGCCGGCCTGATCGGCTCTGGCATTCAGGCTTCGCGTACGCCATCGCTGCATGAACATGAAGGCGACGCGCAAGGCTTGCGTTACCTGTATCGACTCATCGACCTCGACACCCTGGGCCTCACGCTCGACGCGCTGCCTCGACTGCTGGAAGGCGCGCACAACTGCGGTTTCACGGGCCTCAACATCACCTTCCCCTGCAAGCAGGCGGTGATTCCGTTGCTCGACGAACTCTCCGACGAAGCGCGCGGCATCGGTGCGGTGAACACTGTGGTGTTCAAGGACGGCAAGCGTATCGGCCACAACACCGATTGCCTGGGTTTTGCCGAAGGTTTTGAGCGCGGCCTGTCCGGCGCGCCGCGTCAGCACGTGGTGCAGATGGGCGCGGGTGGCGCCGGCGCGGCGGTTGCCCATGCATTGCTGAGCGCAGGGGTCGAGCGCTTGAGCGTGTTCGAAGTGGATGCTGCGCGTGCGCAGGCGCTGGTCGACAACCTGAATGCCCATTTCGGCATCGGTCGTGCGCACGTCGGTCTGGATCTGCCCGCCGCGATGGCCGAGGCCGACGGGCTGGTCAACACCACACCGGTCGGCATGGCGAAACTGCCCGGCACGCCGCTGCCGGTCGAGCTGCTGCGGCCTGCGCTATGGGTCGCCGAAATCATCTACTTTCCGCTGGAAACCGAACTGCTCAGGCACGCCCGCGCGCTGGGTTGCCGAACGCTGGACGGTTCGACCATGGCGGTCTTTCAAGCGGTAAAAGCCTTCGAGCTGTTCAGCGGCCGCAGCGCCGACGCCGAGCGGATGATGGCGCACTTTCACAGCCTTTGAAGTGCAGGTTGATCAGGGCTTGAGATAACGCAGCACAGCGTCGCAGATCATCGCTTTGTGACGCTGCTTGACCTCCTCGCTCCAGAGTTCGATCTGGAAGATCTCGCTGAACGTATGGCGGTTCGAGATGCGGTAGAAGCAGAACGAGCTGATCATGAGGTGCAGGTCGATGGCTTCCACGCCCTTGCGGAACACGCCGTCGGCCTCGCCACGGCGCAGAATCCCGTCCAGCGCCTTGATGATGTTCTGGCTCTTGGCCTGAATGGTGTCCGACTGCTTGACGTTCTCGCCGTTGTGGATGTTCTCGATGCACACGATGCGCACGAAATCCACATTGCGATCATGGTGGTCGAAGGTGAATTCGACGACGCGGTGAACGGCGTCTTCCGGCGCCAGTTCGGCGAGGTTCAACTGGCTTTCCGTGGTGCGGATATCGCCGTACAGTTTTTCCAGCACCTGCACGTACAGCTGCTCTTTACTGCCGAAGTAGTAATAGATCATGCGCTTGGAGGTCCGGGTGCGCTCGGCGATGGCGTCGACGCGAGCGCCCGACAAGCCATAGGCAACGAACTCGGCCACGGCCGCCTGCAGAATGTCTTCGCGGGTTTTCTCCGGGTTGTTCTTGCGGCTTCTGGGCAATACCTCGACAGGCTCGACGACGAGGGTGTCGGCAGTTGTTTTCATTATGTGCTCGTGACCACGGTTGAAACGTGGATTATGCGGCGTGCCCTCCTCTCAGGGAAGCCGCGCGGCTCGTTGCCGCGCTGCCTGCTGTGGCTTTTTACAGCCGAGCCTGACGCACCGCCACGCTGCGCGCCTTGGCCATGGCCGCGAGACGCACAGGCACGTTGGCGGCGCCGTAGCCGGCATAGCCGTTCTTGCGCTGCAGGATCTCGAAGAAGAAGCGGCCGTCGAAGGCATCTGTGTAGACGTGAAACAGCTCACCGCCCTGGGCGTCACGGTCATACAGCACGTTGTAATACGCCAGCTCGCTGAGGAATTCGTCGTCGAAATCGAAGCGGGCCGCGAGGTCGTCATAATAGTTGAGCGGAATGTCCAGCAATGGCACGCCAGCCTCTTTGGCACGGCGTACCTCAGCGAAGATATCTTCGCAGGCGAACGCAATGTGGTGCACGCCAGAGCCGCGATAGGTCGACAGCGCGTGGGAGATCGCGGTGTTGCGGTTTTCCGAAATGTTCAGCGGCAGTCGGATGCTGCTGCACGGGCTACGCAACGCCCGGCTTTTCACCAGTCCGTACGGGTCGGGCAGCACCACTTCGTCATCCGCCTCGAAGTCCAGAATGGTTTTGTAGAACAGCACCCAACTGTCGAGGCTGTCGGCCGGCAGCGCCATCGCCATGTGATCGATGCGCTGCAACCCGCCGCCCGGCGCGGGCTGCGGATCGATGACGAAATCGCTGTCGTAGATCGACTGGCCCGGCTCGGCGCCCTCCACCAGGTAGATCAGGCTGCCGTCCGGCGCGCGTACCGCAGGAATCTCGCGCTCGTTCGGCCCGACCAGCCCGCGATAAGGCTGCCCCTTGAATGCTCTGGCGCGCTCCAGCGCCCGCTGGCCGTCATCGACACGCAACGCAGTGGCGCACAGCGACGGGCCGTGCGCCTCGAAAAAGCTGTGGGCAAACGAATAAGGCTCGGCGTTCAACACGATGCGCACGTCGCCCTGCCCCAACAGGCTGACCGCCTTGGAGCGGTGCTGACCGAGCCGCGCGAAGCC
>JARDZH010000409.1 GCA_029240955.1 Pseudomonas sp.
CGTGCAGCGATGACCAGATCGGGAACCTGCTTCTTCATCCACTCGACGGCCTGCTTACCGTCGTTGCACATTTGCAGGTCGACATCGGCACGCACGCCCAGAACGAGCTCGCTGAGCGTTTCGCGAACCCACGGGTCAGACTCGGCAACCAGTACGCGATGTATGGCGGGCAGAACTACAGCAGTCATCAGGACTCTCCGACATCGATGCATTCACCTTAGCCAAAGCATTCGCCCGGACATAGCCAAAAACGTGAAAATACCCCCATTCAAACGAAAAAAACCCGTCGAAACGGGTTTTTTTCGGGCGTTTGGTCACAAATTAATCAATTCGTGACCCGGCGGTTTTCAGCCAATTTCGGCGAAGCACTCTTCGAGAATGGCCAAGCCTTTGTCCAGCAACGCATCTTCAGCGGTCAATGGCACCAGCACGCGCAGTACGTTGCCGTACGTGCCGCACGACAGCAGGATCAGCCCCTTGTCACGCGCCTTGGCCACGACTTGAGAAACCGCCGCCGCGTTAGGCTTGTGGGAATCACCGCCTTCGAACAGCTCGACTGCGATCATTGCGCCGAGGGCGCGCACATCTCCGATGACCGGGTGCTTGGCCTGAATCGCCTTGAGGCCGGAGACCAGATGCTCGCCGACAGCCTTGCAGCGGTCCAGCAGGTGCTCTTCTTCGAACACTTCCAGTACCGCCAGCGCCGCCGCACAGGCAACCGGACTACCGGCATACGTACCGCCCAGGCCGCCGGGTGCGATGGCGTCCATGTACTCCGCCTTGCCGCAAACGCCCGCCAGCGGGAAACCGCCCGCGATGGATTTCGCGAAGGTGGTCAGATCCGGAGCCACGCCCATCTGTTCCATCGCGAAGAAAGTACCGGTACGACCTGCGCCGGTCTGCACTTCATCAGCGATCAGCAGGATGCCGTGCTTGTCGCACAGTTCGCGCAGACGCAGCATGAACGCCTTCGGCGCTACGTAAAAACCACCTTCGCCTTGAACCGGCTCGATGATGATCGCGGCGATGTCTTTCGGCTCTGCGTCGTTCTTGAAAATGCGCTCAATGCTGGCGATGGAATCATCGATGCTTACACCGTGCAGCTCGCATGGGAACAGCGCGCGGAAAATGCCACCCGGCATCAGGCCCATGCCTGCGGAGTAAGGCACGACCTTGCCGGTCAGGCCCAGCGTCATCATGGTCCGGCCGTGATACGCGCCGGTGAACGCGATCACGCCAGCACGGCCAGTGGCAGCGCGGGCGATCTTGACGGCGTTCTCGACGGCTTCGGAACCTGTGGTGACCAGCAGCGTCTTTTTGTCGAAGTCGCCTGGCACCTTGGCATTGATCTTCTCGCACAGCTCGACGTAAGGCTCATAGGCCAAGACTTGGAAGCAGGTATGGCTCAGCTTGGTGAGCTGCTCTTGCACGGCGGCAATGATTTTCGGATGCAGGTGGCCGGTATTCAGCACAGCGATACCGCCGGCGAAGTCAATGAACTCACGACCTTCGACGTCGGTAACGGTCGCGTTCTTCGCGGAGGCGGCGAAGATCGGGTGGATCTGGCCCACGCCACGTGGAACGGCTGCCTGGCGGCGCTGCATCAGGGATTCGTTGGTATTGCTCATGTTTTCCTCATTCGCCGCTCATCGGTCGGCGTGGTTCAAGGATCAAGCGACCTGGGTTCACTGCAACAGCATACGATGATCGACTGCTGCAGCTTCAGGCCACCAAGAGTTACGGTGCTGCAAAAAAACCGGTGACACGTCGCTCTCGCGCGCCACCGGTTGCAATACCTCTACATCAGGCCGACTGAATCAGACCGACAGGCAGAGGTATTTGATTTCCAGATAGTCTTCGATGCCGTACTTGGAGCCTTCACGACCCAGACCCGAGGACTTGATGCCGCCGAACGGCGCGACTTCGTTGGAGATCAGGCCGGTGTTGATGCCGACCATGCCGTATTCCAGCGCTTCAGCAACGCGGAACACGCGGCTCATGTTCTGAGCGTAGAAGTACGAAGCCAGGCCGAATTCGGTGTCGTTCGCCATGGCGATGACTTCGTCTTCGTCCTTGAAGCGGAACAGCGGCGCCAGAGGCCCGAAGGTCTCTTCGCGGGCAACGGCTGCGTCTTTGGACACGTTGACCAGGATGGTCGGCTCGAAGAAGTTGCCTTCAATGCTGTTGCCGCCGGAAAGCACGGTGGCGCCCTTCCCGACTGCGTCGGCGATGTGTTCCTTGACCTTGGCCACGGCTTTTTCGTCGATCAGCGGGCCGGTGGTGGTGCCTTCTTCCATGCCATTGCCGATCTTCAACTTGGCAACGGCTGTTTTCAGCTTCTCGGCGAAAGCGTCGTAGACCGCGTCCTGTACATAGATGCGGTTGGCGCAGACGCAGGTCTGACCGTTATTGCGGTACTTGGAGATGATCGCGCCTTCGACCGCCTTGTCCAGATCGGCATCGTCGAACACGATGAAGGGAGCATTGCCGCCCAGTTCCAGCGAGACTTTCTTGATGTCGTTGGCGCATTCAGCCATTAACTGACGACCGATTTCGGTGGAGCCAGTAAACGACAGCTTGCGCACGATCGGGTTGCTGGTCAGCTCGCCACCAACGTCGCCAGCGCTGCCGGTAATGACGCTGAATACGCCAGCCGGAATACCCGCGCGCTCGGCCAGTTCAGCCAGGGCAAGCGCAGAGTAAGGCGTCTGCGAAGCAGGCTTGAGCACCATGGTGCAGCCAGCAGCCAGCGCCGGTCCCGCTTTACGGGTGATCATCGCAGCCGGGAAGTTCCACGGGGTGATGGCAGCGGTCACGCCAATCGGCTGCTTGAGCACGATCAGACGCTTGTCCGGCTGGTGGCCTGGAATCACGTCGCCATAGACGCGCTTGGCTTCTTCGGCAAACCACTCAATAAAGGACGCTGCATAAGTGATCTCGCCCTTGGACTCAGCCAGCGGCTTGCCCTGCTCCAGCGTCATCAGCTGAGCCAGGTCGTCCTGGTTCTCGATCATCAGTTCGTACCAGCGACGCAGCTTGCTGCCACGCTCTTTGGCGGTCAGTGCACGCCAGGCCGGCAGCGCCTTGTCGGCCGCTTCAATGGCACGACGGGTTTCAGCCGCGCCCATTTTCGGCACGCTGCCGAGAATTTCGTTGGTAGCAGGGTTGTTGACCTTGATCGACTGACCCCCGTCCGCATCCAGCCACTGACCGTTGATGTAGGCTTGCTGGCGGAACAGTTTGGAATCTTTGAGCTGCATGTCGGCCTCCTAAACAGCACCGCGCAAGGGCGGGGCGAACTATCGGTATCGATGGACCTCATTGGAGGTCAACACCGGGAAAACATTCAGCGGCCCTGCGACGCACCTCGCAAATAGCGGAAAACCCGAACATGAGCGTTTGAAATGTCAAACGAATCCTAGGGACTGCTCGGTGAAAGGACAATAGGCCGTTCGAAAAAAAGAACGCACAGTGCCGGCGCGTTTTCCGGTACTGAGCGGGGCTTTGGGGAAAAAACGTGCGAAATCAACAACAGTCGTTCGCCAGCATGGACGCCCGCGCCCCGGATGAGTATCATGGCGCCCGCGTTGCACTCGTAGCTCAGCTGGATAGAGTACTGCCCTCCGAAGGCAGGGGTCGTGGGTTCGAATCCCGCCGAGTGCGCCATATCATGGCGCCCGCGTTGCACTCGTAGCTCAGCTGGATAGAGTACTGCCCTCCGAAGGCAGGGGTCGTGGGTTCGAATCCCGCCGAGTGCGCCAACACACTAGCTCCATCCCTCTATTGTGATTTTCCCGCAACTTCGTGGGTGCAGGGTGGGTGCAGAAATCAGAAGCCTCGGCGGCCAAGCGCGGGGCTTTTTTCGCTCTGGTAGTCCAGCTTGGGACAGCTTGCTCCTTCGCCAGGGACGCTAAATTTATCGGCGACTACAAAGGAAGATAAGCTGCCGTAGAAACTTACGAGTCGTGTAACTCAAGAGACCATCATTCGAATCTTCAGCTACGCTCGTCGTGCGTACTGCCTTTTTTACTGGAAGGAGATATTCAGGATGGCATTTGCAAGCATGATGACGGACAAGTTTGACCTGCT
>JARDZH010000410.1 GCA_029240955.1 Pseudomonas sp.
GGGATCAAGTACGGCGAGACGCAGACAAACGGGCGCGCGGACGGTAGTCTCCAAGACGTTGCCAAGGATCGAGTCTGTGACCTCGCTTCAAAATATTCCACGACCGTTCAAGCCAAAGGAAACCCGCAGCGATGGCGTACCCCCGCAATCCTTCCGATGTGACCGCACTGCCCGCTTGGCAGGCGTTGAGTCAACACCGTCAAGCCATGCAGGATTTCAGCATGCGCGAGGCGTTTGCCGCAGATCCCAAGCGTTTCAGCCAGTTCACGCTCAGCAGCGCCGGTCTGTTCCTCGACTACTCCAAGAACCTGATCACCACTGAAACGCGCGACCTGCTGGTACGCCTGGCCGACGAAGTAGGCCTCAAAGAGGCGATCAAGGCTCAGTACGACGGCGAACTGGTCAACGCGTCCGAAGGCCGCCCTGCCCTGCACACCGCCCTGCGCCGCCCGGTTGGCGACAAGCTCAAGGTCAACGGCGTCGACGTGATGCCGGATGTGCACCGCGTACTCAATCAGATGACCGAGCTGGTCGGCCGCATTCACGACGGGCTGTGGCGTGGCTACACCGAAAAGCCGATCACCGACGTGGTGAACATCGGTATCGGTGGCTCTTTCCTGGGTCCGGAACTGGTTTCCGAAGCGCTGCTGGCCTACGCCCACAAAGGCGTGCGCTGCCATTACCTGGCGAACATCGATGGCAGCGAGTTCCATGAGCTGTCGATGAAGATTCGCGCCGAGACCACGCTGTTCATCGTCTCCTCGAAATCCTTCAACACCCTCGAAACGCTGAAGAATGCACAGGCCGCACGCGCCTGGTATCTCGCTCAGGGTGGTTCGGAAGCCGAACTGCATCGCCACTTCATCGCGGTGTCGAGCAACAACGCGGCAGCGGTCGCCTTCGGCATCCGTGAAGAAAACATCTTCCCGATGTGGGACTGGGTCGGCGGTCGTTACTCGCTGTGGTCGGCCATCGGTCTGCCAATCGCGCTGGCTATCGGCATGTCCAACTTCAAGGAATTGCTGTCGGGTGCCTACACCATGGACCAGCATTTCCAGAGCGCGCCGTTCGAACAGAACATGCCGGTGCTGCTGGGCCTGCTCGGCGTGTGGTACGGCAACTTCTGGGGCGCGCACAGCCACGCGATCCTGCCGTATGACCATTACCTGCGCAACATCACCAAGCACTTGCAGCAACTGGACATGGAGTCCAACGGCAAGAGCGTACGTCAGGACGGCACGCCAGTGTCGACCGACACCGGTCCGGTGATCTGGGGCGGCGTGGGCGCCAACGGTCAGCATGCTTACCACCAGTTGCTGCATCAGGGCACCCAACTGATCCCGGCCGATTTCATCGTGCCGATCGTCAGCTTCAACCCGGTTTCCGATCACCATCAGTGGCTCTACGCCAACTGCCTGTCGCAGAGTCAGGCCCTGATGATGGGCAAGAACCGCGCCGAAGCCGAAGCCGAGCTGCGTGAAAAGGGCTTGCCGGACGATCAGGTGCAGAGCCTCGCGGCGCACAAAGTCATCCCGGGCAATCGTCCGAGCAACACGCTGGTGGTCGAACGCATCAGCCCGCGCCGCCTTGGCGCACTGGTGGCGATGTATGAACACAAGGTATTCGTGCAGAGCGTGGTCTGGGGTATCAACGCGTTCGACCAGTGGGGCGTCGAGCTGGGCAAGGAAATGGGCAAAGCCGTTTACCAGCGCCTGACCGGTGGCACCGAAGAGCCGGCGGACGATGCGTCGACCCAAGGCCTGATCGACTACTTCCGCGGTCGCCATCGCGGTTGATGGTCGCGTAACAACAGCCTCCCGTAGGAGCGCGCTTGCCCGCGACCAAGACGACGCAGTGTGTCAGGAAAAGGGCGTAACGGCGGTCGCGGGTAAACGCGCTCCTACGGGTGCGTTTGCCGCGCTGGATTGGCTGATCACTCCTATTCTTGTAGCACCTGGAATAAGGAGGCCGTCATGTTCGATATCCGCGCGTATCCCCAAGCAGAAGCTGTGCGCCAGTCGGCGCAGTTGAGCCACGCCGACTATCAGCGTCTTTACCGACAATCACTGGAACAGCCGGACACGTTCTGGGCCGAACAGGCCGGAGCCTTTCTCGACTGGGATGCACCCTGGACCGAAGTCCAGCACGCCGATCTCGCCACGGGACAGGCAAGCTGGTTCAAAGGCGGCAAACTCAACGTCAGCGCCAACTGCATCGACCGCCACCTCAAGGATCGCGGCGACCAGATCGCAATCATCTGGGAAGGCGACAATCCTTCCGAATCTGCTGAAATCACCTACCGCAAGCTTCACCACCATGTCTGCCGTCTCGCCAATGTGCTCAAAAGCCGCGGCGTGAGAAAAGGCGACCGGGTGTGCATCTACATGCCGATGATCCCCGAAGCCGCCTACGCCATGCTCGCCTGCACTCGCATTGGCGCTGTTCACTCGGTGGTGTTCGGCGGTTTTTCTCCCGACGCACTGCGCGACCGGATCCTCGACGCCGATTGCCGCACCGTAATCACCGCGGATGAAGGCGTGCGCGGCGGCAAATACATCCCGCTCAAAGGTAACGTCGACAAGGCGCTGCAGAGCTGCCCGGACGTCAGCACCGTGGTCGTGGTGCAACGCACGGAAGGCGATGTGGATTGGGTGCCGGGGCGCGACCTCTGGTATCACGAAGCGGTCCACGGCACCAGTGACGATTGCCCGCCGGAATCGATGGACGCCGAAGACCCGCTGTTCATCCTCTACACCTCGGGCAGCACCGGCAAACCCAAAGGCGTGCTTCACACCACCGGCGGCTATCTGCTGCACGTCGCGATGACTCACCAATACGTTTTCGATTACCGCGACGGCGAAGTGTTCTGGTGCACGGCCGACGTGGGCTGGGTGACCGGTCACAGTTACATCGTCTACGGCCCACTGGCCAATGGCGCGACGACCTTGATGTTCGAAGGCGTTCCCAGTTACCCCGACGCATCGCGGTTCTGGCAAGTGATCGACAAGCATCAGGTCAACATTTTCTACACCGCACCCACCGCCTTGCGCGCACTGATGCGTGAAGGCCCGGCACCGCTGCAAAGCACTTCGCGGGAAAGTCTGCGACTGCTGGGCAGCGTCGGCGAGCCCATCAACCCTGAAGCGTGGGAATGGTACTTCCATCAGGTCGGCAAAGAGCGCTGCCCGATCGTGGACACTTGGTGGCAGACCGAGACCGGCGGCATCATGCTCACCCCGCTGATCAGTACCGAGCGGCTCAAGCCTGGCTGCGCGACCCAACCGCTGTTCGGCGTGCAACCGGTGCTGCTGGATGAACAAGGCCGCGAAATCCAGGGCGCCGCCAGCGGTCTGCTTGCAATCAAGGCCAGCTGGCCTGGGCAGATCCGCAGCGTGTATGGCGATCCGCAGCGAATGATCGACACTTACTTCAAGCCGTATCCCGGCTATTACTTCACCGGAGACGGCGCGCGCCGGGACGAGGACGGCGATATCTGGATCACGGGCCGGGTCGACGACGTGATCAATGTGTCGGGCCACCGTATCGGTACGGCAGAGGTGGAAAGCGCGCTGGTGGTGCATGACAGCATCGCGGAGGCCGCGGTGGTCGGTTATCCCCACGACGTCAAAGGCATGGGCATCTACGCATTCGTCACGCCCATCAA
>JARDZH010000411.1 GCA_029240955.1 Pseudomonas sp.
AGAACACCTCGGCACCCTGCGTTGCAGCAACGGCCAGGTGCAAACCGCCGATGCGCTGCGCTACCTGGAAACCCAGACCGCGACGCCGTTCGATCTGGTATTTCTCGACCCGCCGTTCAACCAGAACCTGCTGCCTGCGGTTTGTACTTTGCTGGAAGAGCGCCAATGGCTGGCGGCCGATTCGTGGATCTACACGGAAAGCGAAACAGCGCCATCGACGCTGGGCCTGCCGGGCAACTGGCGCCTGCACCGCGAACAGAAATCCGGTCGTGTGTATTACGCGTTGTGGCAACGCAGCGTCTGACCTGTCTGCACTGCGTCAAGGGTGCGGTAAATAGTTACCGCACCCTGCCCCTCGCAAATCGCCACAGTGGTTGCCGCAATCTGCGTTAACCACTGAGGACATTTCGCGTATGGATACGCTCTGCAGCCGGATGCTGCTTTTTCTTGGCCTGGCGCCGTTCATGACGCTGGCCGCCACGCCCCCGCCGACTCATCAATTCACCCTGGAAAACGGTTTGCAGGTGTTGGTCCGTGAGGACCACCGCGCGCCGCTGGTTACTTCGCAGCTGTGGTTCAAGGTTGGCCCGGCTGACGAAGCGCCAGGGCAGACCGGGCTCTCCCACGTTCTGGAACATATGCTGTTCAAAGGCAGCAGCAAGACCTGCGCCGATGAAGCATCGCGGATTCTGGAATCCATTGGTGCCGAAGAAAGTGCTTTTACCTACGCGGATGCCACGAGCTACCAACAGACCCTGGCGCCGCGCTATCTGGGCGTCGTCTTCGAACTGATGGCCGACCTGATGTCGACCGCTCATCTGCATGCCGATGACCTGAGCACCGAAATGGCGGTGATCCGCGAAGAGCGCCATTTGCGTACTGACGACAATGTCAATGCTGCCGTTCTTGAGCACTTCTCTGCCCTGGCCCACTTCGCCAACAGCTACCGCACTCCAGTTATTGGCTGGATGCATGACTTGCAGCAGGTAGACGCCGGCGAACTTCGTCACTGGTATGAAAGCCGTTATGCACCAGGCAATGCCGTACTGGTGATCGTCGGCGACGTCACCCTCGCACAGGTGCAGCCGCTGGCCGAGCGCTATTTTGGCGTCCTTGCAAAACGCTCCGTGCCGCGCCTGCCAAGTCCCGTGGAACTGAAAGTGCCGGGCGAGCGCCAATTGACCTTGCACCGCGAAGTCCCCGCCGCGCAGTTGCTGATGGCGTTCAATGTTCCCGGACTGGCCACTGCGAAAGATCCGCGCACCGTGCACGCCTTGCGTCTGATCAACGCGATACTGGGCGGCGCCAACGGCGCGCGGCTGCAACAGAAGCTGATGTTTACCGATCGCGTGTTCAATCGCATCGACACCGTTTACAACCAAATGACGCGCGGCGACAGCCTGTTGCTGTTGACCGCCGAATTGGCCGATCCACCGCCGACCGATCTGGCAGGTGCGCAAGCGCGGGTGTGGGCGCAGATCGATGCATTGCGCACCACGCCGCCGTCGCTGGAGGAGCTGGAGCGGGCACGTACGCAACTGATCGCGCAGCAGGTGTATGCCAGCGATTCGATACAGCAACAGGCCCGTCAGCTCGCCTCGTACCCGACCATCGGCTTGCCCTGGCGCCTGCTGGATGATGATGCCGAAACGTTGGCGAAAGTGACGCCGGAGCAGATTCGCGACGCGGCCGCCCTCTGGCTGACCCGCGAGCGTCTGGGTGTTGCCCACGTGCACAAGGCGGCCGCCAATGAATAGTCTTTCACTGCTCACAGGATTCGTGCTGATCTGCCTGACCGCAGCGGCTTGCGCTGATGGCCAGCCTGCGCAGAAGCGGACCTCACGCCTGCAATCGCTCGGTGAAGTCAAAGCGCTGGAAATCAAACCGCGTGCATTGAAGATCAGAGGCTGGAAAACCCGCAACGATACCAAGGTGCTGTTCGTACGCACGACCGACCTGCCGATGTTCGATATTCACGTCAGCTTCGCGGCGGGCAGTGCTCGGGACGGTGATCGGTCGGGCCTGGCAGCCACGACATTTTCCCTGCTCAACGAGGGGGTACCGGGCAAGGACCTGTCCGCCGTCATGGCAACCTTCGACGGGCTGGGCGCGCAATGGGATATGGAAATCGATCATGACCGCGCCATGTTCTCCTTGCGCAGCCTCAGTGATCCGGCAAAACGCCTGCCGGCCATCAGCCTGCTGACACAAATTCTCAGCGAGCCACTGTTGAGCGAGGAGCGCCTGGCGCCGGTCAAGCACGAACTGCGCGCCGCGCTCTCCGCGGAGCAAGCCGAAGCCGGTTATCAGGCTTTGCAACGAGTCAAGACATTGCTGGCGCCGGACAGCCCTTACAGTCTCCCGGTCTACGGCACCGAGTCGGGGCTCAGTGCCGTGACGCGTGCTCACGTGGAGGATTTCCACCGCCGCTATTACGCTGCCCGCCATGCGCAAATCACTCTGGTCGGCGATCTCACTGTGGCGCAGGCGCAGGCGATCAGCCTGCAAATCAGCGATGCCCTGCCCACGCCACCCGACGCGTTTTTGGCTTCAGCGACTGCCAGCCCGAGCGCCTTACAGACCGGCCACCTCGAATTGGCGCAGCAGCAGCAGACACACATCGTTTTCGCCCAGACCAGCGTACCGCGTCGCCATGCCGATCATGCCGCCCTGTACGCCGCCGGTCAGATTCTCGGTGGTGGCAGCAACAACCGTCTGATGAACGAATTGCGGCACAAGCGCGGAAGGGTCTATGACGTCTACGGCGCCAACATCAATTGGGCCGGCGGCGCTGGATTAGTGACCTTCACCTTGCAGACCGGCAATTCAGTCAGCGCTGGCACCGCTGCGCTGGTGCGCGACATGCTCAATGAGTTTCTCCGGGATGGGCCGACCACGCTGGAGCTGGAGCATCTCAAGCGCAGGCTGGCCAACAGGAACGTGCTGGACAGCGCCAGTAATCGGCAGATTCTCGCCAGACTAGTGGAAATCAACCGCTACGACCTGCCGCTCGATCTCGATTACACAGTGCAGCAGGTGCTCAGACTGACAGTGGCCGATGTTAAAAACGCGATGGACCGGCATCTTTCGGCAGATCGTTGGGTGTCGGTCACCGCAGGTGCCACTGTCGAACAGCAGCCATTACCTGAGCCAGAGGCTGCACCGGTCAGCGAGGCTGATGAGAGCATGTGTCGCGCCGACACCGGCTTTGTGGCAAGTTAGGCGCTTCATTGAGAAGCGGCTGGCGCACCGGGCGCCTGCCGCTTTACGCAAGACCTGTCGAGATTTGCCGTGCAACCACCGTCCGCGCTTCCTGCCTCCCGCTTCGTTCCGGCTTTCGGCCTCGGCAATCCGCACCTGCAGACCTTGTGGGGGCCACTGTGGCGCAAGACCCTGCACATCGAGCGCGAGCGCGAACGCCTGTGGCTCGAGGACGGCGACTTCCTCGACCTCGACTGGCATGGCCCGCACAGTGCCGAGGCGCCGTTGGTGCTGGTACTGCACGGTTTGACCGGCTCATCCAATTCGCCCTATGTGGCGGGCATTCAGAAGACGTTGGCCGAGCAGGGCTGGGCCAGCGTCGCGCTGAACTGGCGCGGTTGTTCCGGCGAGCCGAATCTGTTGCCGCGCAGCTACCACTCCGGCGCCAGCGAA
>JARDZH010000412.1 GCA_029240955.1 Pseudomonas sp.
GTCCATCGGGCTGCACCCGCGCATGGTCGGGCGCCCGGGACGGGTCCGTGCAATCAAGCGCTTCATCGAATACGCACAGCGTCACGAGGATGTGTGGTTCACCACCCGTGAAGAAATCGCCAAGGCCTGGCTGACGCGCGGTTGAGGAAATCCGGACATGTACGCTTTCGACCTGATTATTCGCAACGCCAATGTGGTGACTGCGGCGGACACGTTTCGCTGTGACATCGGTATTCGTGACGGGCTCATCACCGCCCTTGGGCTGGATCTGCCGCAGGGGCAGCGCGAGATAGACGCTGGCGGACGGCACGTCACGCCCGGCGGCATCGACAGCCACGTGCACCTGGACCAGCCCACCGGCGACGGCTCGGTGATGGCCGATGACTTTCTCAGCGGGACGATCTCGGCTGCCTGTGGCGGCACCACGACCGTCATCCCGTTTGCCTGTCAGCAGAAGGGCGAAAGCTTGCGCGCGGCGGTCGATGATTACCACCGCCGCGCCGGCAACAAGCCCGTCATCGATTATGCGTTCCATCTGATCGTCACTGATCCTACCCCGCAGGTTTTGCGGGAAGAGCTGCCTGCACTGATTGCCGAGGGCTACACCTCGTTCAAAATCTACATGACCTACGACGCGCTGAAACTGGATGACCGGGAGATCCTGGAAACCTTGTCGGTGGCGCGCCGGGAGGGTGCCATGGTGATGCTGCACGCCGAGAACAGTGACTGCATCGCCTGGCTTACCGAACGTTTGCTGGCTGCAGGGCTGAGTGCGCCGCGCTATCACGCCACGTCGCGGCCAATGCTGGTAGAGCGCGAGGCGACTCATCGCGCCATTGCCCTGGCCGAGCTGGTGGATGTGCCCATCCTGATCGTGCACGTATCAGGCCGGGAGGCCGTCGAGCAGATCCGCTGGGCTCAGAGTCAGGGTTTGAAGGTCTATGCCGAAACCTGTCCTCAGTACCTGTTCCTCACCGCCGATTCGCTGGGTTGCGATGACAGCTTTGAGGGCGCCAAGTGCATTTGCAGCCCGCCACCGCGTGATTCCGCCAACCAGCAAGTGATCTGGGACGGGCTGGAGAATGGCTCGTTCGAGATCTTCTCGTCAGACCATGCACCCTTTCGCTTCGATGGCCCGGACGGCAAGAAAGCGCACGGCGAGCAGGTGTCATTCGACCGGATCGCGAACGGTATTCCCGGCGTCGAAACGCGCATGGCCTTGCTCTGGTCCGAAGGTGTGCGCACCGGGCGTATCACCCCGCAAAGCTTCGTCGCGCTGACCTCGACCAATGCCGCCAAACTGTACGGTCTGTACCCGCGCAAGGGCAGTATCGCCATTGGTGCAGACGCCGATCTGGTGATCTGGGACGAAGGGCAGCCCGTGCACATCAATAACGAAATGCTTCACCACAATGTTGACTACACCCCTTACGCCGGCATGCAGCTCAGCGCCTGGCCAGCCATGACCTTGTCGCGTGGCGAAGTGGTCTGGGACGGTGAGCCGCGTGGTAATGCCGGCCGTGGACGCTTTTTGCAGTGCGAGCGTCCGGCGCCTGCGCAAGTACGTCGGCGCAAGACCGAACTGCCGCTATGAGTGCGGTGGAGCACGTGGCCGCCAGCCTGATTCGCGGCTGGCGCGAGGGGCGCCAGCAGCCCCTGCCGGCGCTGAGCCTGGGCAGCGAAGCCGAGGCGTATGAAGTACAGCGACAGGTGGCGCACGCCCTTGGCTGGTTCGATGCCGAACCGCCCGCCGCCTGGAAACTCGGTGGCGCGCCGGGCGGATTGATCAGCGCCGCAGTGGTGCCGCCAACGGCGGTGCACGCGTCAGGTTGGCAGGTGCCGTCGGGCGACTGCTTCGGCTTCGGCATCGAAGGCGAGTTGATCGTGCGTCTGAGCCGTGACCTCGACGAAAACGCAGACCTGGCGACGATCCATACCGCAATCGACGCGTGGATGCCTGGCATCGAATTGTGCGGCACCCGCTGGTCGCAAGGCGATCAAGCCGAACCACTGATGCGGCTGGCCGACCAGCAGCTCAATCGCGCACTGATACTTGGCGCACCGCACACCCTGGCACAGCTGCCGGACTGGACAGGCCAATCCGTCGAACTGCGGGTAGGGGGGAAAACGATGGTCACAGGTCCCGGCAGTCATCCGTTCAGCAACCCGCTTCGACATGACGAGGCTGTAAGTGGCTTTCGAAAGGACAGGCTGTCGGCTTTGCCAGGGCTGCTTTCATGGGTTATCGAGAAGGGAACGCGGCACGCCGAAAGTCGGCGTGCCGCGTAAAGGGTTCAGTCATCGGTGATATCGATGTCCTTCGTTTCGGCTGAAAGGTATACACACAGGGCTGACAGCGCTGCGAGTGCGATGGTGTAGACCGATATCGCGTACGGCGAACCGTAATGATTGAGAAGAAACGCGCCTACGATCGGAGCCGTTCCGCCCCCGACAATACCGCCGACGTTCGTCGCCATGGCGAACCCGGTGAACCTGGCGCTGGGCCCGAATGCTTCCCCTGTAAATGACGGTACGGCGCCGTAGACCAGGCCGTAGCTGATCATGAAGAGGCACGATCCCGCTGCCATGGGCAGAAACTCACCGGTCGAGAACAGATGCCAGAAGGGGAACGCTGAAAGAGCGGTCACCACAAAGCCGATCAACATCACGGTGCGTCTGCCAATACGGTCGGCCAGTGCGCCGGCGAAGGGAACTACGACCAGATGCGTACAGATGGCGACCATCGCGACAGACAGTACGAAGGCGTTTGAAAGCCCGAGCTCTTTTTGCCCGTAACTGAGCGCAAAGACCGTAAACAGATAGAACGTCGAGAAGTGACAGATGTTTGCGCCTGCGACCAACAGCAACTGCTTGGGATAACGGGTAAACAAACGCATCGCCGGTGATTGACTCGGTCCTTTCGTCGCTGCCCGCTTTTCAGCAGTCTTCTCGAACACGGGCGACTCGGCAACTTTGGATCGCACGAAAACGCCAACGATAAGCAGTGCCAGACTGGCGATGAAAGGTATCCGCCATCCCCACGAGTAGAAGTCTTCTACCGACAACAGGCTGCTGACAATCAGGAGCATTCCAGCGGACGCTATGAACCCGAACACCGGACCGATGTTGTTGATCGCGGCATAGAAGCCACGTTTTCGTCTGGGTGCATGTTCGAGCAGCATGAGCACAGCACCGCTGTATTCCCCTGCGAACGCGAAGCCTTGAATGAACCGGAGCACGCACAGCATGATCGGGGCCCATATGCCAGCGCTGGCATAGGTCGGTAGAAGACCAATCCCGACGGTGCTGAGCCCCATGATGATGAGCGTGAGGTAGAGAAGCTTCTTGCGTCCGATGCGGTCACCGAAATGCCCGAGCACCAACGACCCCAGAGGCCGGGCTACGAAAGAGATCGCGAAAGACGCAAGTGAAGCCAGACGGGAAACTGCTTCGTCGGTTCCAGGAAAAAACAGCGGTGCGAAGATTAACGCGGCAGCAGTGCCGTACAGATAGAGGTCATAGGTTTCCAACGCCGTACCAAACAAACTGCCGGCAACAACGTTCTTCATTGATTTCTTCTTCTCAACGTCGACGGAGTCGTGATGAGAAGCTATGTCGTGGGAGACTGAAGATTGCATAGTT
>JARDZH010000413.1 GCA_029240955.1 Pseudomonas sp.
TTACGGCTGCGGTCGGACGACCTAGCGGCCGCATCGGATCGGTCTGACCACTCAAAGCGCCGTACCAGCATGCCAGAGCGTAGACCAACAAAAACAACCCGATGAGCTGGGCGAGCTTTTGCCGAGGCGTTTTGTCGGTCAGTTCCAGCACACCCATGAACAGCGCGACCCCGGCGCTGAGCAGACCGACCAGCAGCAAGGTGATCTGGCCGGGCAGCACGCGACTCAACAGGCCGACGGCCAGAGCCAGCAACAGCACGCCTATCGCATTTTTCACGGTGACCAGCCATGGGCCGCTTTTCGGCAGCCATGCCGCGCCGCCGGTGGCGACCAGCAGCAGCGGCGCGCCCATGCCGAGCCCCAGAGCGAACAATTTCAGGGCACCGCCAAGGGCATCGCCGCTGGCACTGATGTACAGCAACGCGCCGGCCAATGGCGCTGAAACGCAAGGGGATACGAGAAGACTCGACACGACGCCCAGCACCGCTGCGCCCCACAGCGAGCCGCCTTCGGTTTTGCCGGCGATCCGATCCAGACGGTTGCTCACCGCCTGCGGCAGACGCAGTTCGAAGACGCCGAACATCGCCACAGCGAAGATCACGAAAAATGCTGAAAAGGGCACCAGCACCCAGACCGATTGCAAGCGTGCCTGGAGATTGAGCCCAGCGCCAAATACGCCCATCAAAGCGCCCAGCACCGCGAAGCAGACGGCCATCGGCAGAACATAGGCCAGCGACAGGCTCAGCCCGCGCAAACCGCCGACCTGTCCGCGCAGCACGACGCCGGAGAGGATCGGCAACATCGGCAGGACGCACGGTGTAAAGGTGAGCCCGACACCTGCCAGGAAAAACAGCGCCAGTTCCTTCCAGGTCCAGCCGGTTTTACTGGAAGGCGCGGCGGCATCGGAAGCTGCCACGCCGGTGTCGCCAATGCTCAGGCGTTCGGTTTCCGGGGGGTAGCAGAGGCCTTTGTCTGCGCATCCTTGATAGGTGACGGCAAGAGTGAAAGGGCGCTGGTCGGAAGCGTTGCGTGGCAGTACGACGTCGAGAATGCCGTGGTAGACCTCGACGTCTCCGAAATACTCGTCGTGCTTTTTCTCGCCCGCAGGCAACTGTGCTGCGCCCAGACCAATGTCGGCAGGCTCGGTACGGAACTGGAAGCGATGGCGATACAGGTAATAGCCATCGGTGGCGACGAAGCGCAGTTTTACCGATTCTGGGGTTGTTTCGACCAGGCTCAGCTGAAAGGCCTGACGAACGGGGAGGAATTCCTTGCTGTTGTCCAGCGTCGCGCCGCCCAGAGTGGGCGCCGGGCGACTATCCAGCAGACTGGCCCCAGTGGCAGGCAGAGCCAGAATCAACAGCATCAGGCATAACAAGCGGCGCATGGCGGCCTCGCGTTTCGAAAGTCCGCGCATGATAACCAAGTGTGTCGGCCTGTGCTGAACCCGCTATGCAAGAAGGTTCTTTCAAAACGTGTGAATGGCCACGCCGAGCCTGCCCTGTAGGAGCCAGCTTGCTGGCGATCGGGACTAACTGGCGACAACCATGCAGCGTTAACGCCTCCACACTCAATCCACCACACTGAACTCCACTCGCGCGGTCTGGCCACTTTCGTCCAGCACGCTCAACTCATAACGTCCCAGCCGCGAGAAAGTCGTCGTGAAATCTGCCTGATTGTCAGTGTCAGCCACTTGCGCGCCATCGATGAACCACCAGCGCCGCCCGCTGCCGCCCAAGGCCGAGAGACGCAGACGCAGCGCCTGACGACTCGCGCCGGGAAGGCGCAGGTTGTCGCCATCCTGCACGCCGACAATGCTCAACGGCGGTGCGAGGTTCAGGCTCTGCGGCGGACATTCGGGGTCAATCGCCGGCAGCCGCGCCTCACGCCTTTCGACTCGAGGCAGCCAAGGCTCCAATGGTGCAGGCCACAGCGCGATATCTCGCGGTTGAGCCTGCGGGCAGCCGGCGCCGACCCGCAACCCTTGGCCATTCACCCAAATGCGCTCCTGCAGACCCAGCCCCAACGGCTGATCGGTGGCTTGCAGCGTCGGCGGCGTAGTGCCGTCCAGCGTCCAGGCAAAGCGCTGGCGGCGACAATTAGGGTCAGTCTTGCTCATGGGCTGCCCCAGCGGCCAGCAAATGGCGGCGACGCCGATGTTCATGGGCACTGGCTGGACCGGCGTGACGATCCCACGCTGGCTGTCGCGGTTGACCAGCACGTCATGCACTTGAAGCATCAGCGGCGCAGCCGACGCCAGACCAAACTGCCCCGGCACCGGCGTTCCGTCTGGCCGGCCGATCCAGACGCCGACCAGAAAGCGTGGCCCGACGCCGATCGCCCAGGCATCGCGAAACCCGTAACTGGTGCCGGTCTTCCACGCCAGTTGCGGACGCTGAACGAGGTCCGCCCGAGGATCGATATCCGGCCGCGACTGGCCGCTCAGAATCCGTCGAATGATCCATGCGGCACCTGGCGACATCATGCGCCGCTCGCGCAGTCGGTCGTCGGGCTGGAGACGAATATCGGCACTGCGCCCCGCGCGCGCAAAGGCGCTGTAGCCGGCGACCAGTTGCTCAAGCCGGGTTCCTGCGCCGCCCAGGATCAACGCAAGGTTGGGTTCTGCCAGCGGCGGCAACACCAACGGTATGCCGCCATTGCGCAGTTCGGCCGCAAAACGCTTTGGCCCGTAAGCTTCCAGCAGTTGCACCGCCGGCAAGTTGAGGGACATCGCCAAGGCCGAGCTGGCCGCGACAGGCCCTCCAAAACCGGTAGAGAAGTTGCCCGGCCGGTAATCGCCATAGCGGCGCGGCACGTCCTGCAGCAATGACTCGGAGTGGATCAGCCCGGCATCCATTGCCATGCCGTACAGAAAGGGTTTAAGCGTGGAGCCGGGAGAGCGCAGCGCGGTGACCATGTCCACATGACCGAAGCGCTTGGCGTCGTTGATATCGACCGAGCCCACGTACGCGCGCACGGCCATGTTCTCGGCCTCGACCACCAGAATGGCTGCGGACGTCCGCTCCGGCAGACGCGCGCGCCAGCCCATCAACAAGTCTTCCATGCGCCGCTGCAGCGTGGCGTCCAGCGTGGTGCGAATCAGTGGCGGGCTGTCCTGGCGATTCAGGCGGCGGGCGAGCAGGGGAGCGAGACTGGGTTCCTGGCGCGGCGCCAGCAGTAGCGGCTCTTCCAGCGCTTCATCGACACTGGTCAGCGGCCAGACTTGAAACTCGGCCAACCGGCGCAGCACTTTATCCCGCGCCAATTGAGCACGCTGCGGATGCCGATCCGGGCGCAACCGGCTCGGCGCCTGAGGCAATACGGCTAACAGAGCGGCTTCGGAGCGCGTCAGGTTTTGCGGTGATTTACCCAGATACGCCCAACTCGCAGCGGCAACCCCTTGCAACGTGCCACCGAATGGCGCGCGGTTGAGGTAGATGCCTAGAATCTGATCCTTGGAGAGATGCCATTCAAGCTGAGCGGTACGCCACAGTTGCCGCAGTTTCCCCAGTAAGGTGCGCGAGTGCGGATCAAGCAAGCGCGCGACCTGCATCGACAGCGTGCTGCCGCCGGACACTACCCGCGCGTCGCTGAGGTTCTGCCAGGTCGCCCGGGCCAGCGCCAGCGGGTTGACCCC
>JARDZH010000414.1 GCA_029240955.1 Pseudomonas sp.
CCCGAGGGAGCAGGCCGACGCGATGGGGCTCAAGCCGATCTATGCGCCCAAGGTCGATGAGACCTCGTTGAAAGAGGCAGGCAGCAAGTCCGGCAAGGGGGAGGGTGGCGCTTCCGTCTACCCTCAGGTCAACGCACCCTATGCCATCAGCGTCAACGCCGGCTGGCGCAACTGGGGCACCGGCGTTCCCTGCTCCGCGCCACCGTATGGCGGTATCCGGGCAATCAGCATGGATACCGGCAAGACCGTATGGGACGAACCCCTGGGCACGGCCCGCCGCAACGGACCCTTCGGCATCCCCTCGCACCTGCCTTTGAACATCGGCCTGCCGAACAACGGCGGCACGGTGCTGACGGCGGGCGGGCTGATCTTCGTCGGCGCAGCTACCGACAACCTGTTCCGGGCCATCGATACCGCGACCGGAGAAGTGGTCTGGCAGGATGTACTGCCAGTGGGCGCGCAGGCGAACCCTATCTCCTACGAGGTTGACGGAGAGCAGTATGTGCTGGTTTCTGCTTCCGGGCACGCCTTCATGGAGACCGGTACCAGCGACGAGATCATTGCGTACAAGCTGCGCAAGTGACCCAGAGACGGCGCCCGCGTTGCGGGCGTCTTTTTTTCGTGTGAAACAAAAGGAGAATCGATCATGGACCTGGGGTTGAAAGGCAAGAGAGTGATCGTCAGCGGCGCATCCAGGGGCACCGGCAAGGCGATCGTCGAGTGTTTCCTGGATGAAGGCGCCCAGGTGGCCTTCTGTGCGCGTGGCCAGCAGGGCGTGGAGGCGGCCAGCCGTGCATTCGGCGAGATGGCGTCTGGCACGGCGGTGGATGTCACCGATGCTGCCCAGGTGACGTCCTGGGTGGCAGATGCAGCGCAGCGCATGGGCGGCCTGGACATCATCGTGCCCAACGTCAGCGCGCTGGCCGCAGGGGAGGACCTGGAAACCTGGGAGCGCGCCTTTCGCACCGACCTGCTGGGCAGCGCCTCGATGGTCAAGGCCGCGCTGCCCGTGCTCAAGCAGTGCGAAGCCGCATCGATCGTACTGATATCGAGCGTATCGGGCCGCGAAGTGGACATGTTCGCCGAGCCCTACGGCATCCTCAAGGCTGCGTTGATTCACTATGGCAAGACGCTGGCAGTGCGCCATGCGGCCGAAGGGATTCGGGTCAATACCGTTTCGCCAGGCAATGTCTACTTCCCCGATGGCGTCTGGGGCGACATCGAGCGAGAGCAGCCCGAGGCGTTCGCCAGGTCCCTGGCGCAGAACCCCCTGGGGCGGATGGCGACCCCCGAAGAGGTCGCCCGCGCAGTGGTGTTCCTCGCCAGTCCCGCAGCCAGCTTCATCACCGGCACCAACCTGCTGGTCGATGGGGGGCTGACCCGTAGCGTGCAGTTTTGAACCCCCGGTCATCTTGAAGGCTCGATATCGTGCAAGTGCCGCCGCGGGCAAACCTGCGGCGGCACTTTCGATCAACGCTGGAGCGAAGCAGCCGTTTCCAGCAAAGAAACCCAGGATTATTCAGGGCCCATCAGCTGTCCATTGATGCCAAGCCACCTTTCTGCCACCTATTTGGTTGTGACTTTTTTGCACATTACTTAGGTTTTTCTGCTCGTTTTCATTTGATTTTGCCTGCCATACTCCTTGAATGGCATGGGATGCAAAAAAATTCAGATCCGACAAGAACAAGTAAGGGATCCAATCATGAGGCATGACTGTCTTTCATTCTTGGCCGCTCGCGATTTTCTGCTAGCTCACCGCACCGATTACGAAACTGCTGCGCGCGACTTCCATTGGCCGCACCTGAGCGAGTTCAACTGGGCCTTGGACTATTTCGACACCATGGCCAAAGACAATCCATCACCTGCACTTTGGATCGTCCAGGAAGATGGAACTGAGCGTCAGTACAGTTTCCAGGAGTTGTCCGAGCGCTCAAATCGCGTCGCCAACCACATGCGTGCTTTGGGTGTTAAACGGGGTGAGCGGATTCTGTTGATGCTGGGTAATGACATTGCCCTGTGGGAAACCATGCTGGCCGCTTTTAAATTAGGAGCGGTGGTGATTCCTGCCACTCATCTGTTGACTCCTGAGGACTTGCGCGACCGTGTCGAGCGTGGCCATGTACGCCACCTTGTCGTCGGTAGTGACAACTTGGATAAATTCGCGGACATTGCATACGGTTGTACGCGTATTGGTGTCGGGGAGGACGCTCCGGGCTGGACTCGCCATGAGGCCGCACTTGAGTACCCTGTTCAGTTCGAGATCGACGGTCCAACCCTGGCCAGCGATCCGATGCTGCTCTACTTCACTTCCGGCACCACCTCCAAGCCAAAAATGGTGTTGCACAGCCACCAGAGCTATCCGGTGGGCCATCTTTCGACCATGTATTGGATAGGGCTGCAGCCAGGCGATCTTCACCTGAATATTTCCTCTCCTGGCTGGGCCAAACATGCCTGGAGCTGCTTCTTCGCGCCTTGGAACGCCGGTGCCTGTATCTTCATCCATAATACTTCGCGCTTCAGCGCACCAGGTCTGCTCGATGTGTTGGAGCGCTACAGCATAACCAGCCTTTGTGCCCCTCCTACGGTGTGGCGATTGCTCATTCAGGAAGATTTAGCCAGCTACCGCGGCCGACTTAGCTTGCGTGAGTTGGTTGGCGCCGGCGAACCTCTGAACCCGGAAATCATCGAACAGATTCAAATCGCTTGGGGTCTCGATTTGCGCGACGGTTTCGGCCAGTCAGAAACTACCGCATTGGTGGGTAATACCCCGGGGCAAAAACTAAAGCCAGGTTCCATGGGCCGTCCGCTGCCTGGCTATCGGGTGACCATGCTGGATCCCGATGGCCTTTCTTGTGACGAAGGTGAAGTAGCCCTTCCTCTGGATAATCCGCCGGTGGGCCTAATGCTTTGCTACGAGGATAGTCCGGAGAAAACTTCGGAAGTGATGCGTGATGGCTATTACCGGACAGGAGACACTGCGCAAGTCTGCAAAGACGGTTACATCACATTCGTTGGGCGCGCAGATGACGTATTCAAGTCCTCGGACTATCGCATCAGTCCTTTCGAGCTGGAAAGCGCCTTGATCGAACACCCCGCGGTAATGGAAGTAGCCATCATCCCTAGCCCAGATCCGGTGCGGCTTGCGGTGCCTAAGGCTTTCCTCATCCTGGCCCCTGATGAAACGGGCAGCGCTGAACTGGCTCGCAATATTCTTGCCTTCGCCCGTGAACACCTGGCTCCCTACAAGCGAGTACGCCGCATCGAATTCGTCAGCGAGTTGCCCAAGACAATCTCCGGGAAGATTCGCCGGGTGGAACTGCGGCAGATGGAAGCGCAGCGTCGGCTAAGCAATGCAAGGTGTGAGTGGGAGTTCTTCGAAGAGGATTTCCCGCAACAGCATTAACAAGTTATCGTTTTCCGCCTGTGCTCAAACGCACCCTGTGTCGCCAGTCTGCTCCAGCGGCACCCCTGAAATGCAGGTGCTGCCGCCGGGCTGGAAGGCAATCCTGGTCGAGACACTACGCCTGCCGCCGAATATTCCCGATCTGCCGCAAGCTCAACCCATACTTGTCGGCCAGCAGGCTGCGAGACAGCCCGTTGGCGCTTTCTTCCTGGA
>JARDZH010000415.1 GCA_029240955.1 Pseudomonas sp.
GGTCGCCGAGAACCTGCTGCTCGGCCACATGCCCAGCCGCTTTGGCTTGATCAACCGTCGCGCCTTGTACCGGCGAGCGGGTCAGTTGCTCAAGGGGCTGGCCGATGAAATCGATCCGGGCACGCGTCTGGGGGACTTGTCCCTTGGCCAGCGTCAGCTCGTGGAAATCGCCAAGGCGATGTCGCGCAATGCGCATGTCATCGCATTCGACGAGCCGACCAGCAGTCTGTCCGCGCGGGAAATCGATCGGTTGATGACGATCATCGCGCGCTTGCGCGACGAGGGCCGGGTCATTCTGTACGTGTCCCATCGCATGGAAGAGATCTTCCGGATCTGCGACGCAGTAACCGTTTTCAAGGACGGCCGCTTTGTGCGCACCTTCGAGCAAATGGCCGATCTGGACCACGACCGGCTGGTGACCTGCATGGTGGGTCGCGATATCCAGGACATCTACAATTACCGTCCGCGACAGCATCAGGGGCCGAGCCTGCGGGTCACCGGTCTGCTGGGCCATGGCTTGCAGGAGCCGGTCAGCTTCGCGGTGCAGAAAGGTGAGGTGCTGGGCTTTTTCGGCCTGGTCGGCGCAGGGCGTACCGAGCTGTTTCGTCTGCTCTCCGGGCTGGCGCGGACCAAGGCGGGCACGCTGCAGCTGGACGGCGTGACGCTGGACCTGAAATCCCCGCGCGACGCCATCGCGGCCGGCATCCTCCTGTGCCCCGAAGACCGCAAGAAAGAAGGCATCGTGCCGCTTTCCAGCGTCGCCGAGAACATCAACATGGGCGCGCGGCCCCGGCACGTGAACTTCGGCTGCCTGATTCAGGGGCAGTGGGAGCGGGAGAACGCGCGCACCCAAATCCAGTCGATGAACGTCAAGACGCCTTCGCCCGAGCAGCAGATCATGTACCTGTCCGGCGGCAATCAGCAAAAGGCGATTCTGGGTCGCTGGCTGTCGATGCCGATGAAGGTGCTGCTGCTCGACGAACCGACCCGCGGGATCGACATCGGCGCCAAGTCCGAGATCTACCAGATCATTCACAACCTGGCCGCGCAAGGCATCGCGGTGATCGTGGTGTCCAGCGATCTGATGGAAGTGATGGGCATTTCCGACCGGATTCTGGTGATGAGCGAAGGCGCGATCACCGGTGAACTCAACCGCGACGAGGCTGACGAGTCGCGACTCCTGCAACTGGCTCTGCCCCGCACGCGCGGCTGACTACTGGTCTGCGACCATGAACAATAAAAAAGAGGTGCGTATGTCTACCGAAACCAGCCTGCAGGCTCCCCGCCAGGGTTTGAATATGCGTCGGTTCGTCGACGAATGGGTCATGTTGCTGGCCGCTCTGGGTATTTTCGTGCTGTGCGCGGTGTTCATCGACAACTTCATGTCGCCGCTCAACATGCGCGGGCTGGGCCTGGCGATTTCCACCGTCGGCATTGCCGCCTGCACCATGTTGTATTGCCTGGCTTCGGGGCATTTCGACCTGTCGGTCGGCTCGGTGCTGGCCTGCGCGGGCGTCATCGCCAGCATCGTGATCCGCGACACCGACAGCGTGGTGTTGGGTGTGAGCGCTGCGCTGGCGATGGGCGTGGTGGTGGGCCTGATCAACGGCATCGTCATCGCCAAACTGCGAATCAATGCGCTGATCACCACGCTTGCGACCATGCAGATCGTGCGCGGGCTGGCCTACATCTTCTCCAACGGCAAGGCGGTCGGCGTATCCAACGAAGACTTCTTCGTGTTCGGCAACGGCCAGTTGTACGGCGTGCCGGTGCCTATCCTGATCACCATCGCCTGCTTCGTGTTCTTCGGCTGGTTGCTCAACTACACCACCTACGGGCGCAACACCATGGCCATCGGCGGTAACCAGGAAGCGGCGCTGCTGGCCGGCGTGCATGTGGATCGCACCAAAATCATCATCTTCGCCGTGCATGGCCTGATCGGCGCGCTGGCGGGCGTGATCCTGGCGTCGCGCATGACGTCCGGCCAACCGATGATCGGCCAGGGTTTCGAACTGACCGTGATCTCGGCCTGCGTACTGGGCGGCGTTTCGTTGAGCGGCGGGATCGGCATGATTCGCCACGTCATCGCCGGGGTGCTGATTCTGGCGATCATCGAAAACGCCATGAACCTGAAAAATATCGACACCTTCTATCAGTACGTGATCCGCGGCACGATCCTGCTGCTGGCCGTGATCATCGACCGGATGAAGCGTCGCTGAGATCGCGCTGATCCCAGCAACAATGCCCCTTGTGAACCGTCACAAGGGGCATTGTTATGTCTGCTTCAGGCAATCAACCCCGATGGACGACTATTTCCAGATACTCCGACGGCACCACCAGCGACCCGCTGCCGGCCCGGTTGTGCTGTTCCAGCAACTGCACCAGTTCGCCGTGCAGCGCGCGGGCCTGGTCCTCTTCCAGCCGGCCGAACGCCTTGTGCACCGGCCCGTACCAGAGCCGGAACACTTCGGCAAAATGTTCGGCCGAGCGATAGCGGAAGTTGAACAGTCGACGGGTGACATCGATGCGGCTGGCACCGTCGTCGAACAGCGTATGCAAGTGCGACTCGACGCCCCACATCAGCGGTGATGCCACGCCCGCCGGCAGCGGCGCGTAGCGGCCAAGCACTTTGAACATCTGCCCGATGAAACCCTCCGGCGTCCAGCACGTCAGGCCGATGCGGCCGCCTGAACGGCAGACGCGCAGCAGCTGCGCGGCGGCACGGGGTTGATCGGGGGTGAACATGACGCCAAAGGTCGACAGCACGGCATCGAAGCTGCCGTCCTCGTCGGGCAGGTTCTCAGCGTCGGCTTCACGAAAGGTCACATCGAAATGCTCAGCACGGGCCCGTTCCCGGCCGCGCTCCAGCAAGCCCTTGACGTAGTCGGTCGAGGTCACCACGCAGCCGCGCCGTGCAGCGGCAAGCGTTGCGTTGCCGTTCCCGGCGGCCACGTCCAGCACCACTTCGTCATAACGCAGGTCGCACGCCTCGGCCAGGAGTTCGCCGGTCAAGGCAAGCGTGGTACCGATCAAGGCGTAGTCGCCGCTGCCCCAGGCTTCCTTTTGGCGTTCTTTGAGCGCCTGTAGGTCCAAGGTGTTCATGAGTCGTTTCCCGTCGATGCAGATTAAGGATGCGAGGATCCTGAACTGCAAGTCGGGCAGCGGTGTGAGTTCTGGCTTGGCTCACGGGTAACGCGATGGCCGACGTCGGGAGCGCTCGCATGACAACCGTTGAGCATAGTCGCCCCCGGCGGGTGCGCAGCGAGGCGACCTGTACGGCCGTCTGAAAACCGGACTCGGGCGTGCGGATGGACCTGGGCTCAGACCAGGCGGGAGGTCATGTAGATCAGGCGCACGGTAGCGATGGTGATCGCTTCGGCGTCGACTTTGATGTGTTCCAGATGAGTCTGGTCCACGTCGGCCACGCGGGCACGGGCCTCGGCCAGGCGTGTCATGTGGTACAGATTCTGACTCACTTCGTGAAGGCTGCCGTGCAACCGGTTGATGGCGCGGTTCAGCAGTTCGGGGCTGTCCTTGTCCAGCGGGCTGCTGGTATTGGCCGAGCGCTCCAGGCTGAAGCCTGTGACGACATAAGTGACGTCGACGCCGGCCGCG
>JARDZH010000416.1 GCA_029240955.1 Pseudomonas sp.
GAGCAGCACAAGCCATCGTCCGGTCTTTTTATGCCGGCGAGGCAGGCAAACTTATTTTTACGGCAGTGCTGTTCGCACTGACGTTTGCAGGCGTGAAGCCGCTGGCACCGCTGGCGGTTTTTGGCGTGTTCATGTTGATCCAGGTGGTCAACTGGTTCGCCCCCCTGCTTACGAGAACAAGACTTTCGAGACCTTAGGGCGTTTGAGGCAACCATGGCAGAGCAAACAGCTTCGGGCTATATCCAGCACCACTTGCAGAACCTGACTTTCGGTCATTTGCCCAACGGCGAATGGGGCTTTGCCCACACCGCAGCAGAAGCGAAGGAAATGGGCTTTTGGGCTTTCCACGTCGATACTCTCGGCTGGTCCGTAGCTCTGGGTCTGATTTTCGTACTGCTTTTCCGCATGGCGGCAAAGAAGGCGACTTCCGGCCAGCCTGGCGCATTGCAGAACTTCGTCGAGGTTCTGGTCGAGTTCGTCGACGGCAGCGTGAAAGACAGCTTCCATGGCCGCAGCGCCGTGATTGCACCGCTGGCGCTGACTATTTTCGTCTGGGTATTCCTGATGAACGCCATCGACCTGGTACCGGTCGACTGGATTCCTCAACTGGCGATCCTGTTCTCGGGCGACGCGCACATCCCGTTCCGTGCAGTCTCGACGACTGACCCTAACGCAACGCTGGGCATGGCGCTTTCCGTGTTCGCGCTGATCATTTTCTACAGCATCAAGGTCAAGGGCATCGGCGGCTTCATCGGCGAACTGACCCTTCACCCGTTCGGCAGCAAGAACCTGTTCGTTCAGGCGCTGCTGATCCCTGTGAACTTCCTGCTCGAGTTCGTGACTCTGGTTGCCAAGCCGATCTCCCTGGCTCTGCGACTGTTCGGCAACATGTATGCCGGCGAGCTGGTATTCATCCTGATTGCCGTGATGTTCGGCAGCGGCCTGCTCTGGTTGAGCGGCCTGGGTGTGGTTCTTCAGTGGGCGTGGGCGGTGTTCCACATCCTGATCATCACCCTGCAAGCGTTCATCTTCATGATGCTGACCATCGTCTACCTGTCGATGGCTCACGAAGATAACCATTGAGGTCCGCCTCCGGGCGTATCTGATGACCCTCTCGACTTGAGCGGGAGGGAGCCGCAAGCGGGAAACCGCAAGGGCTGATGTAACAAACGATTCTGTTTCACCGTTTCAATTAAAAAACCTAACCAATACGACGTAAAAGTCGGGAGGAAAGATGGAAACTGTAGTTGGTCTAACCGCTATCGCTGTTGCACTGTTGATCGGCCTGGGCGCACTGGGTACTGCAATCGGTTTCGGCCTGTTGGGCGGTAAGTTCCTGGAAGGCGCAGCGCGTCAGCCAGAAATGGTTCCAATGCTGCAAGTCAAGATGTTCATCGTTGCGGGCCTGCTCGACGCCGTAACCATGATCGGTGTTGGTATCGCACTGTTCTTCACCTTCGCGAACCCCTTCGTTGGTCAACTCGCTGGCTAATCTCTCGATAACTCGAGGTGATTGGTGTGATGGACAACGAACGAGCGAGGTGTTGGCGTGAACATTAATGCAACCCTGATTGGCCAGTCCGTTGCGTTCTTCATTTTTGTGCTGTTCTGCATGAAGTTCGTGTGGCCTCCGGTCATCGCGGCTTTGCACGAACGTCAGAAGAAGATCGCGGATGGACTGGACGCTGCCAGCCGAGCAGCTCGCGACCTGGAACTGGCCCAAGACAAAGTGGGTCAGCAACTGCGCGAAGCAAAAGCTCAGGCAGCTGAAATCATTGAGCAGGCGAAGAAGCGCGGTGCGCAGATCGTCGACGAGGCCCGTGAACAGGCTCGCGTCGAAGCTGACCGTGTGAAGGCTCAGGCTCAGGCCGAGATCGAGCAGGAACTGAATGGTGTCAAAGACGCGCTGCGCGCCCAGTTGGGTAGCCTGGCAGTCAACGGTGCCGAGAAGATCCTGGGTGCCACAATCGATCAAAACGCGCACGCGGAGCTGGTTAACAAACTGGCAGCTGAAATTTAAGCGAGGGCGATCATGGCAGAACTGACCACGTTGGCCCGACCTTACGCTAAGGCGGCCTTCGAGCACGCGCAGGCCCACCAGCAACTGGCCAATTGGTCAGCCATGCTCGGCCTGGCTGCTGCGGTGTCGCAAGACGACACCATGCAGCGCATGCTCAAGGCCCCGCGACTGACGAGCGCACAAAAGGCCACCGCTTTCATTGAAGTGTGTGGCGACAAGTTCGATGCCAAGGCACAGAATTTCATTCACGTCGTTGCTGAAAACGACCGCCTCCCGCTTTTGCCGGAGATCGCCGAACTGTTCGACCTGTACAAGGCCGTGCAGGAAAAATCGGTCGATGTGGATGTCACCAGTGCTTTCGCATTGAACCAAGATCAGCAAGACAAACTCGCCAAGGTTCTCAGTGCACGGCTCGGCCGGGAAGTGCGCCTGCACGCTGCGGAGGATGCCACCCTTATCGGTGGTGTCGTGATCCGCGCCGGCGACCTGGTTATCGATGGCTCAGTTCGCGGCAAAATCGCGCAACTAGCCGAAGCATTGAAATCTTGAGTTTGAAGGGGCAGCAGAGCAATGCAGCAACTCAATCCTTCCGAAATAAGTGAAATCATCAAGGGTCGCATCGAGAAGCTCGATGTAACCTCCCAAGCCCGTAACGAAGGCACTGTCGTCAGCGTGTCTGACGGTATCGTGCGGATTCACGGTCTGGCCGACGTAATGTACGGCGAGATGATCGAGTTTCCGGGCGGCGTCTACGGTATGGCGCTGAACCTTGAGCAAGACTCTGTAGGCGCCGTGGTACTGGGCTCCTACTCGACTCTGGCTGAAGGCATGAGTGCCAAGTGCACCGGCCGCATCCTCGAAGTTCCGGTTGGTCCGGAACTGCTGGGTCGCGTAGTCGACGCACTGGGTAACCCAGTTGACGGCAAAGGCCCTCTGAACAACGTCATCACTGACGCTGTCGAGAAGGTTGCACCGGGCGTGATCTGGCGTAAGTCGGTCGACCAGCCTGTGCAGACCGGCTACAAAGCCGTCGACGCCATGATTCCAGTCGGCCGTGGCCAGCGCGAGCTGATCATCGGTGACCGCCAGATCGGTAAAACCGCGATGGCCATCGACGCAATCATCAACCAGAAGAACAGCGGCATCTTCTGCGTATACGTAGCGGTTGGTCAGAAGCAATCGACCATCGCCAACGTCGTGCGCAAGCTCGAAGAAAACGGTGCATTGGCTAACACCATCATCGTTGCTGCAAGTGCTTCCGAATCCGCTGCGCTGCAATTCCTTGCACCGTACTCGGGTTGCACCATGGGCGAATACTTCCGCGACCGCGGTGAAGACGCGCTGATCGTTTATGACGATCTGTCGAAGCAGGCAGTGGCTTACCGCCAGATCTCCCTGCTGCTGCGCCGTCCACCAGGCCGTGAAGCCTACCCGGGTGACGTGTTCTATCTCCACTCCCGTCTGCTGGAGCGCGCATCGCGTGTTTCCGAAGAGTACGTAGAGAAGTTCACCAACGGCGCAGTGACCGGCAAAACCGGTTCCCTGACCGCACTGCCGATCATCGAAACCCAGGCTGGCGACGTTTCCGCGTTC
>JARDZH010000417.1 GCA_029240955.1 Pseudomonas sp.
GAAGGCACCGTGCAGAGCCTGGTGCAGGTCAACGGCGAAACCACTAAAGGCGCTCCGCTGGCAACGTTCAACACCAGCATGCTGGAAATGCTCAAAGGCAGCCTGACCGGTGAAGACCTGCAGCCGGCCAAGATCGAAGAGCTCTATGGCAAGCAAATGAACGGCACCATGACCAGCCCTTGCGACTGCGTCGTAGCGCGTCAGCTGGTTCCGGACGGTCAGTTCGCTTCCAAAGGCCAGGTGATCTTCCAACTGGTTCCGCGTAATGCCCCGGCCACCGTTGAAGCCCGCTTCACGTATCGCCAGTTCAACGACGTCAAGCCAGGCACTCGCGTCAGCTTCCAGGTTGCCGGCGAAGACCGTACCCGTACCGGTCAGATCGTCAGCAGCGCAAACCTGAACGATGCCGATCTCGCGACCGACATCCGTGTGCAGATCCAGCCTGACGAAAGCCTGAGCAGCGCTCTGGCTGGCCGTCCGGTCGAAGTGGTCAGTGATCGTGGTCCTTCCATGAACTGGCTGATCGACAAAGCCATGGCTGCAGGTCTGTAATCATGACCAGCCCACTACGACGCCTGTCGACCCCCACGCTATTGAGCCTCGCCATTGCGCTCGGCTTGAGCGGCTGTGCCGGCCTGCCCGATCAACGCCTTGCCAATGAAGCCCTGAAAAACGGCGACACTGCGCTGGCTGAGCAAAACTATCGGCAGCTGGCGGACCTGGGCTACAGCGATGCACAGGTCGGCCTGGCCGATATCCAGGTGGCTACTCGCGACCCTGCACAGCTCAAGCAGGCCGAGGCGACTTACCGCGCCGCGGCCCAGACTTCCCCTCGGGCGCAGTCGCGCCTGGGGCGTCTGCTGGCAGCCAAGCCGGATGCGACCGACGCCGAACGTCATGAAGCGGAGGCCCTGCTCAAGCAGGCCTTCGCCAACGGCGAATCCGGCACGCTGATCCCGCTGGCAATGCTGTATCTGCAATACCCGCACAGTTTCCCGAACGTGAATGCACAGCAGCAGATCGATCAGTGGCGCGCTCAGGGTTATCCCGAAGCCGGCCTTGCTCAAGTGCTGCTGTATCGCACTCAGGGCACATACGATCAGCATCTGGACCAGGTGGAAAGCATCTGCAAACAGGCGCTGACCAGCACTGATATCTGCTACGTCGAACTCGCCACGGTCTACCAGATTCGTGGTCAGGCCGAACAGCAGGCTGCGCTGATCGAGCAGCTCAAGAGCGCTCACTCTGCAGGTCGCGTCAACGCTCAGCGGGTCGACAGCGTCGCACGCGTACTGGGCAATGCGCAGATCGGCACGCCGGATCCGAAAACCGCTCAGCAACTGCTCGAAGATATCGCGCCGGGCTACCCGATTTCCTGGGTCACCCTCGCCAATCTGCTGTACGACTTTCCGGAGCTGGGCGACGTCGACAAGATGATGGAGTACCTGAACAACGGTCGTGCTGCGGATCAACCGCGCGCTGAACTGCTGCTGGGCAAGCTCTATTACGAAGGCAAGTGGGTCATCCCTGACGCCAAGAAAGCCGAGGAACACCTCAAGCGCGCCGCGCAGACCGAGCTCTCTGCCCATTACTACCTGGGCCAGATCTACCGTCGCGGTTACCTGGGCCAGGTCTATCCGCAGAAGGCTGTGGACGAACTGCTGATCGCCGCACGCGGTGGCCAGAACAGTGCCGACTTCGCCATGGCGCAGCTGTTCTCTCAAGGCAAGGGCACCAAGCCTGATCCGGTCAACGCCTGGGTCTTCAGCCAGCTGGCGCTTGCCAACGAAACCCCGCAGGCCACCGAGCTTGCGCAAACCCTCAACGCACAACTGCCGCCTGAAAAACTCGCCGTCGCCAAGGACCTGCTGGCCCGCGAGCAAAAAGTCCGGGGAGCTACCGCCAATCAGAACGCATTGGTGATGCAGTCCCTGCAAGAAGAAAAAGACGGTGAGGAAGCACTATGAAGTTGAAACCCTTGATGGCCGCTGGCATGGGCCTTGGCTTCACGCTGCTCTGGGCCTGCCCGACGCTGGCCGCACTGACCGAAAACCAGAATTTCGGTCTTGAAGTGAAGATCACCGGCCAGGCCGAAGACGACCGCGACCTGGGCACACGCTCCGGTGGCGACGTCAACGGTATCGGTCTGGACCTGCGTCCATGGGTCTACGGCGAGCGCGGCAACTGGAGCGGCTATGCGATGGGGCAGGCAGTCACCGCCACCGACACTATTCAGACCGACCCGCTGGAACAAGCGACCACCGATGGCGAAGGTACTTCTCAGGCGCGTGGCAACGCCAGCGAACGCGAAGTCGACAAGAGCTATCTGGCGCTGCGCGAGTTCTGGATCGGTTACAGCGGTTTCACCCCCTACCCCGGTGAAATACTGAAAGTGGGTCGTCAGCGCCTGCGCAACGACGACGGCCAATGGCACGACGTCAATATCGAAGCCATCAACTGGACTTTCGATACTACGTTGCTGCGTGCCGAGCTGGGCGCTGCCGAGCGTTTCAGCGAATACCGGACCGACCTGACCGAGCTGTCTCCTGAAGACGAAGACCGCAAGCATCTGTTCGGCGCCGTCAGCTATCAGTGGACCCCCGGCCACTGGGCAGGCATCCGCGCGCACTACAGCAAGGATGACGGCAGTCTGAAGGGCGAGAACGAGCGTCTCGACGATCTGGACAAGATCGAGAACGGCGAGCTGACCTGGCTGGGTCTGCAAGCCAACAGCGACGCCTACAACTATCGCAATACCAATACGATCAATTACTGGGGCAGCCTGACCTGGTTGAATGGCGACCGCACCCGTACTGGCGCCAACCTGATCGAAGGCACCCGTGACCAATACCAGGCCGGCGCCAAAGACAAACGCGATGTCAACGGTTGGGCGACCGACCTCGGCGTGCGTTTCCGTCTCGATCCTCAGTGGCAAGTAGGTGCTGCCTACTCCCGCGCCAGCAAGGACTACGAGCAGAACGGGCTGGAAAGCAACCGTTCGAACTGGACCGGTACGCGTTCCCGGGTTCATCGCTTCGGTGAAGCCTTCCAGGGCGAAATGGCCAACGTGGAAAGCGGCTCGCTATTCGCCTCCTGGCAGATGAACGACGAATACGACGCATCGCTGATCTACCACAAGTTCCGCCGCGTGGACGGCAATTCGGGTATTGGCGGCGCAGGTGTCAATCCTGTCCGAGCAAACCGTGATGGTCTCGGCGATCTGGACGGAACCTTCAGCTCGTTGCCGCTGGAAGACGGCCGCAAGGATCTGGGTCAAGAGATGGATCTGGTGGTCACCAAGTACTTCAAAGGCGGCCTGCTGCCTGCGGCGGTGAGCCAGTCGTTCGACGAACCTTCGGCGCTGGTCCGCCTGCGTGCAGGCGTGTTCAAGCCTGGCGATGCTTATCACAGTGACGTGGACAGCTACATGCACCGCGCCATCGTCGACGTCATCTGGCGCTTCTGATGCGAACCGCCCAAGGAGTGCGAAAGATGAACAGTCATACAAGCAATCCGCGTCAGCGCTCGTTGCCCCTCGCCCTGCTCGCAAGCGCAGTGCTGGGCAGCACCTTGCTCGCCAGCACGGCGGCGCTGGCCAACACCCCGGTGGCGG
>JARDZH010000418.1 GCA_029240955.1 Pseudomonas sp.
CGCGCACGTCGATCCGGCCGCTGCGCCGATTCCGGTCGTTCCTACCTGCCACTACATGATGGGCGGCGTTGCCACCAACATTCATGGCCAGGCGATCACTCAGGACGCCACCGGCACCGATCAGATCATTCCAGGTCTGTTCGCTGTAGGTGAAGTAGCCTGCGTATCGGTTCACGGCGCCAACCGTCTGGGCGGCAACTCGCTGCTCGACCTCGTGGTCTTCGGTCGTGCGGCCGGTCTGCACCTGGAGCAGGCGCTCAACGAAGGTATCGATTACCGTCGTGCGTCGGAAACCGACGTGGACGCAGCGCTGTCCCGCCTCAGCGGCCTGAACGAGCGCACCACGGGTGAAGACGTTGCCACGCTGCGCAAAGAGCTGCAGAGCTGCATGCAGAACTACTTCGGTGTGTTCCGTACCGGCGAATACATGCAGAAGGGTATCGCTCAGCTGGCGACCCTGCGCGAGCGTATCGCCAACGTCAAGATCAACGACAAGAGCCAGGCGTTCAATACCGCGCGTATCGAAGCGCTTGAGCTGCAGAACCTGCTGGAAGTCGCCGAAGCAACGGCCATCGCTGCCGAACATCGCAAGGAATCGCGTGGTGCCCACGCTCGCGAAGACTTCGAAGATCGCGACGATGAAAACTGGCTGTGCCACACCCTGTACTTCCCGGGTGACAAGCGCGTAGCCAAGCGTGCCGTGAACTTCTCGCCGAAGACTGTTCCGACTTTTGAGCCAAAAGTTCGGACTTATTAAGGGTGACCGCCATGTTGCAAGTCAGCGTTTATCGTTACAACCCTGATCAGGACGCCGCGCCGTTCATGCAGGAATTCCAGGTCGATACCGGTGGTAAAGACCTGATGGTGCTGGATGTATTGGCCCTGATCAAAGAGCAGGACGAAGGTTTCTCGTATCGTCGCTCTTGCCGCGAAGGTGTATGCGGCTCCGATGGCATGAACATCAACGGCAAGAACGGCCTGGCGTGCATCACGCCGCTGTCTGCCGTGGTCAAGAACGGCAAGCTGATCGTACGTCCGCTGCCGGGTCTGCCGGTGATCCGTGACCTCGTGGTCGATATGAGCATCTTCTACAAGCAATACGAGAAGGTGAAGCCATTCCTGCAGAACGACACGCCGGCCCCGGCCATCGAGCGTCTGCAGTCGCCAGAAGAGCGCGAGAAGCTCGACGGTCTGTACGAGTGCATTCTGTGCGCGTGCTGCTCGACCTCGTGCCCATCCTTCTGGTGGAACCCGGACAAGTTCCTGGGTCCGGCTGCACTGCTTCAGGCCTACCGCTTCCTGGCCGACAGCCGTGACAACAAGACCGCAGAACGTCTGGCGTCGATGGACGATCCGTTCAGCGTGTTCCGCTGCCGCGGGATCATGAACTGCGTGAACGTGTGCCCTAAAGGTCTGAATCCGACCAAGGCCATCGGTCACGTACGTAACATGCTTCTGCAAAGCGGCGTCTGATTTACCGTTACACCGTTGTACCGAAGATGGCTGCGGCGCAGGCTTCAACCGGCGTCGCAGCTTTAACCTGAGCAGTGGCTCGCAAGGCCGTCGCTCTTATTTTGAAGAAAAAGACCAGCAGGGGCATCCGGGCTGGTACCCGGACTATCTGCGTGATCCTTAGTGACTTGTCATGGTCGCTGCACACGACTGTTACAGCGTTGCTCTGGTGTCTTCGCCGGTGGTGTCCCCTTACCGAGGGTGACCAAGCATGCAAGAAAGCGTGATGCAGCGCATGTGGAACAGTGCCCACCTGTCAGGTGGTAACGCTGCCTATGTGGAAGAGCTCTATGAGCTCTACCTGCACGACCCTAACGCTGTGCCAGAAGAGTGGCGCACCTACTTTCAGAAGCTGCCCGCTGACGGCAGTTCTGCCACCGATGTATCGCATTCGACGATTCGCGATCATTTCGTGTTGCTGGCGAAAAACCAGCGCCGTGCTCAGCCGGTGTCCGCCGGCAGTGTGAGCAGCGAACACGAGAAGAAGCAGGTTGAAGTATTGCGACTGATCCAGGCTTATCGGATGCGGGGCCACCAGGCTGCCCAGCTCGATCCGCTGGGTTTGTGGCAACGGCCCGCTCCCGCTGACCTGTCGATCAATCATTACGGCATGACCAATGCCGATCTTGATACGACCTTCCGTGCCGGCGACCTGTTCATCGGCAAAGAGGAAGCGAGCCTACGCGAAATCGTCGAGGCGTTGCAGCAGACATATTGTCGCACCATCGGTGCCGAGTTCACGCACATCGTGGATTCCGAGCAGCGCAACTGGTTCATGCAGCGTCTGGAAAGCGTACGCGGTCGCCCTGCGTTCTCCGCAGAAGTCCAGAGCCACCTGCTCGAGCGCGTCACCGCGGCTGAAGGTCTGGAAAAGTACCTGGGTACCAAATACCCGGGCACCAAGCGCTTCGGTCTGGAAGGCGGCGAGAGCCTGATTCCGATGCTGGACGAGCTGATCCAGCGCTCCGGCTCCTACGGCACCAAGGAAGTCGTGATCGGCATGGCCCACCGCGGCCGTCTGAACGTGCTGGTCAACACCTTCGGCAAGAACCCGCGCGAGCTGTTCGACGAGTTCGAAGGCAAGAAGAAGGTCGAGCTGGGTTCCGGTGACGTCAAGTATCACCAGGGCTTCTCGTCCAACGTCATGACTGCCGGCGGCGAAGTCCACCTGGCGATGGCGTTCAACCCGTCCCACCTGGAAATCGTTTCTCCAGTGGTCGAGGGTTCCGTGCGCGCGCGTCAGGACCGTCGTAACGATCCGACCGGCGACAAGGTATTGCCGATTTCCATCCATGGTGACGCGGCGTTCGCCGGTCAGGGCGTGGTCATGGAAACCTTCCAGATGTCGCAGACCCGCGGCTTCAAGACGGGCGGCACCATTCACATCGTGATCAACAACCAGGTCGGCTTCACCATCAGCAACCCGCTGGACTCGCGTTCCACCGAGTACGCGACCGACGTTGCTAAGATGATCCAGGCGCCAATCCTGCACGTGAACGGCGACGATCCGGAAGCTGTAGTGTTCGTGACTCAGCTGGCGATCGACTACCGCATGCAGTTCAAGCGTGACATCGTCATCGACCTGGTCTGCTACCGCCGTCGCGGTCACAACGAAGCGGACGAGCCGAGCGGCACGCAGCCCCTGATGTATCAGCAGATTACCAAGCAGCGCACCACCCGTGAGCTGTATGCCGATCAGCTGATCAAGTCCGGCGTCCTCGACGATTCTCGCGTCCAGGCCAAGATCGACGACTACCGTGGTGCGCTGGATAACGGCCTGCACGTGGTCAAGAGCCTGGTCAAGGAACCGAACAAGGAGCTGTTCGTCGACTGGCGTCCGTATCTGGGTCACGCCTGGACCGCGCGCCACGACACGAGCTTCGACCTCAAGACCTTGCAGGAACTGTCCGCCAAGCTGCTGGAAATCCCGGAAGGTTTCGTGGTCCAGCGTCAGGTCTCGAAGATCTACGAAGACCGCCAGAAGATGCAGGCCGGTGGCTTGCCGATCAACTGGGGTTACGCCGAGACCATGGCATACGCCACCTTGGCATTCGAAGGTCACCCGATCCGCATGACCGGCCAGGACATCGGCCGTGGCAC
>JARDZH010000419.1 GCA_029240955.1 Pseudomonas sp.
AGTCCCTTATCGCCCGGATCCGCGCCTCGGACCCGGACAAGCGCCGTATCAGTACGGTCGATCCGCAAACCGGTGCGGCCGTGCATGAAGTGCTGTCCGGTCGCTGAACAGTGCTGATTCGGCGATCGCTCGGGGATGACGGTCGCCATTGGCCAACGTCTCCCCGCGATCGGCATTACAATCGGGCCCGGCAGGGCTGCGCTGAGTGCGTAACAGAGCGGCCCGTCGATCCATTTGTATTTGCACACGCGGCTGTGGCCTGTTATCTGTACGCCCATCCAGTACCGACCCGAACATGGTTTTGCCGCGCAGTGACCCCCATCTCATCCGCCCGCTCTGAACCGGAGCCCGTCGCCCTTGCTCCTGACAACCCGCCAGAGCCAGACCGCTATGTCGTGGCGGTGCGCGCCTTGTGCGAATTTGCGGCCAAGGCCGGCGACCTCGACCTGCGTTTCACCCCGTCGCCCACCGCCCAGGAAGGTATCGCCGGGCACCGCATCGTCGCGTCCCGGCGCAGCGCGGACTATCAGGCAGAAGTGTCGCTCAGCGGCGATTATCTGAATCTCCGGGTGCGGGGCAGGGCGGATGGCTACGATGCCGCGGCCAATCAGCTGGAAGAGGTGAAGACCTACCGCGGCGAATTCGACGCAATCCCTGAAAACCATCGGCACCTGCACTGGGCGCAGGTCAAGGTCTACGGCTGGTTGCTGTGTCAGCAGCTGCAATTGGGCGAAGTCACCCTTGCGCTGGTGTACTTCAATATCGTGACCGAACGTGAAACGGTGCTGCGCGAGCATTACCGGGCTGAAGCGCTGGGTGATTTCTTCCGCAAGCAGTGCGCGGTCTTCCTCAGCTGGGCAGAGCAGGAGCTGACTCATCGCCGCGAGCTGGACCAGGGTCTGACCGCGCTGGCGTTTCCGCACAGCGCCTTTCGCACCGGGCAACGGGCGCTGGCTGAATCCGTCTACAAAGCGGCAAGCACCGGTCGTTGTCTGATGGCGCAGGCACCGACCGGAATCGGCAAGACCATCGGCACCCTGTTTCCACTGCTCAAGGCCTGGCCGGGTCAGAAACTGGACAAAGTGTTTTTCCTTACCGCCAAGACGCCCGGCCGCAAGCTGGCGCTCGACGCGCTCAAGGTGATCGATGACAGCACGCCACAGTTGGGGCTGCGGGTTCTGGAGCTGGTGGCGCGTGACAAGGCGTGCGAGCACCTCGACAAAGCCTGCCACGGTGATTCATGTCCCTTGGCGCGCGGCTTCTACGACCGCTTGCCGGCTGCCCGTCAGGCCGCGGTGAAACGCTGCGCGCTGGACCAGGCGCAAGTGCGCGAGGTCGCACTGGCGCATCAGGTCTGCCCTTATTACCTGAGCCAGGAACTGGCCCGCTGGGCGGACGTGGTCATCGGCGACTACAACTACTATTTCGACCTGAGTGCCATGCTGTTCGGCCTTGCCCAGCTCAACCAGTGGCGCGTGGCCGTGCTGGTGGACGAAGCGCACAACATGGTCGAGCGCGCGCGCCATATGTACAGCGCAAGCCTGGATCAGCATCGTCTCAACGAGCTGCGTCAGTGCGCGCCGGAAGTCTTGAAGAAACCGCTGCAGCGTCTGAGCCGACAGTGGAATGCCCTGCACAAGGAGCAGACCGCGCCTTATCAGGCGTACAGCGAGGTGCCGGAGAAATTCGTCGACAGCCTGAATCTGTGCATGACGGCGCTGGGCGACTACTTCAACGAGCAGCCTCGGGCAGGCAGCAACGAGCAGGCCCGAATGGGTTTTGCGGAGCCGCCGCACGCCGCCGAGCGTCCGCTGCAGAACTTCTATTTCGATGCGATCGGTTTCGCCCGCATCGCCGAGCTGTTCGACGAGCACTTCATATTCGATATCGCCAAACGGGACATGGGGCGCAGCCGCAGTCTGTCGCGTTTGACGCTGCGCAACGTGGTGCCGGCCCGGTTCATCCAGCCCAGACTCGGTGCGGCGCGCACCGCTGTGCTATTTTCCGCGACGCTCACGCCGCGCCGGTATTACGCCGATCTGTTGGGACTCCCAGGCGACACGGCCTGGATCGACGTCGAGTCGCCATTCCACCACGCCCAGCTGGATGTGCGCATCGTCAGCCGGATATCCACGCGTTTCACCCATCGTCAGGCCTCGCTGGCGCCCATCGTGGCGATCATGGCCGAAGCCTTCGCCGAGCGCCCCGGCAACTATCTGGCGTTTTTCAGCAGCTTCGATTATTTGCAGCAGGTGGCCGAACTGATGAGTCGGGAGCATCCGGACATCCCGCTGTGGCAGCAGGGGCGCGGCATGAGCGAAGCCGAGCGGCAGGGTTTTCTGGACAGGTTTACCCACGACAGCCAGGGCATCGGTTTCGCGGTGCTCGGTGGCGCGTTCGGCGAGGGCATCGACTTGCCCGGCGCCCGCTTGATCGGTGCGTTCATCGCCACCCTGGGATTGCCCCAGCTCAATCCGGTCAACGAACAATTCAAACAGCGCATGGCCGGGCTGTTCGGCGACGGCTACGATTACACCTATCTTTATCCGGGCGTGCAGAAGGTGGTGCAAGCGGCAGGCCGGGTGATTCGCAGCCAGACCGATCGCGGGGTGGTCATGCTGATCGACGACCGTTTTGCCGAGCACAAGGTCAGGCAGCTGCTGCCGAGCTGGTGGCGGCCCGTCTGATCAAATACTTAGGGATCGATAAGCAAGCGTTACGGTCGAACTGCCAGTAAACTGCCACACACCCGATTTCTATGGGCCGCTGCGTCCGATCGTTTCGCGGCGTGACCCCTTTCTTTCTCGTTTCTCCATGGAGGTTGTATGAGTCTCAGCCCATTCGCCGGCAAGCTGGCACCGGCACAGTTACTGGTCGATATCCCACGACTGGTCACGGCGTATTACACCGGTCAGCCTGACGCATCCGTCGCGACCCAGCGGGTGGCGTTCGGTACGTCCGGCCACCGCGGTACATCGCTTGAGCTGAGCTTCAACGAATGGCACGTTCTGGCCATCAGCCAGGCGATCTGCCTGTACCGGCAGAGCAAAGGCATCGACGGCCCGCTGTTCCTCGGCGCTGACACTCACGCGCTGTCCACGCCGGCAGCCGCGACCGCGCTCGAAGTGCTGGCCGCCAACGGCGTGCAGGTGATGATCGCCAAAGACGACGAGTACACGCCGACCCCGGCGGTGTCCCATGCCATCATCTGCTACAACCGCGGCCGTACCGCGGGCCTTGCCGACGGCATCGTCATCACGCCGTCCCATAACCCTCCGCAGAGCGGCGGCTTCAAGTACAACCCACCCAATGGCGGCCCGGCGGACAGTGACGTCACCAAGTGGATCGAGAACAAGGCCAACGAACTGCTCGCGGAAAAGATCGTGGGCGTCACGCGCATGAGTCACGAAAAGGCCCTGCGTGCTGACACCACTCACCGCCACGACTACGTCAACACTTACGTCGCCGACCTCAAGAACGTTATCGATCTGGACGCCATCCGCAACGCCGGCCTGCGCCTTGGCGTCGATCCGCTGGGCGGCGCCGGCGTGCGCTACTGGCAAGCGATCGGCGAGCACTACGGTTTGAACCTGGACGTGGTGAACC
>JARDZH010000420.1 GCA_029240955.1 Pseudomonas sp.
ACGCGCATCCGGATGTAATCCCGTTTCTCCTCGTAGTCCCGATCGGTTCGGCTCATGTCCTGTCCTTCACTTTGGTTGCTGAGGTGAGGGTTCTTATAACTCCCGGTGATTTAGGATGTAAAGACGCAAATCGAGCAGGGACATACGCTTGAAACGCCCGGCGGATGGGAGTACCGTCTGCGCCTTGAAGGGCACCTCTGAAAGTCCTCTCCGGCAGGTCATCGCCTCGAGAGGTTCATTGCAGAGAGGCTAGAAGCGAATCCAGTAAGCAGGTCCGGAGCAGCCGGGCGCTTACGCCAACCTGATCTGGCGCCGTTTGCCCACATGCCAAAATCCAGTGCTACGCTGCTGATAATCGACGACGACGAGGTCGTGCGCGCAAGCCTTGCCGCGTATCTCGAAGACAGTGGATTCAGCGTCCTGCAAGCGAGTAATGGCCTGCAGGGACTAGAGATATTCGAGCAGCAACACCCCGATCTGGTCATCAGCGATCTGCGCATGCCGCAGATGGGCGGCCTGGAGCTGATTCGTCAGGTCACCAGCATTTCCGCGCAGACCCCGGTGATCGTTGTTTCAGGTGCAGGCGTGATGAGCGACGCTGTCGAGGCGCTGCGCTTTGGCGCTGCCGATTACCTGATCAAGCCGTTGCAGGACCTGGCGGTGCTCGAGCATTCGGTACGCCGCGCACTCGATCGGTCGCGATTGCTCAAGGAAAATCAGGTGTACCGCGAAAAGCTGGAAACGGCCAATCGCGAGCTGGAGGCGAGCCTCCACCTGTTGCAGGAGGATCAGGACGCCGGACGTCAGGTGCAGATGAACATGCTGCCGATCAGCCCGTGGGCGATCGACCAGTTCCAGTTTGCGCACGAGATCATTCCGTCGTTGTACCTGTCCGGCGATTTCGTCGATTACTTTCGGGTCGACGAACGGCGTGTCGCGTTTTATCTGGCCGATGTTTCCGGGCATGGCGCTTCATCGGCGTTCATCACGGTGTTGCTCAAGTTCATGACCACGCGCCTGTTGTTCGAGTCCAAGCGTGGCGGCACCTTGCCGGAATTCAAGCCTTCGGATGTGCTGGGTCATATCAATCGCGGGCTGATCAGCTGCAAGCTGGGCAAGCATGTGACGATGGTCGGCGGGGTGATCGACGAGGAATCGGGCAAGCTGACTTACGCGGTAGGCGGGCACTTGCCGCTGCCGGTCATGTACAGCGAGGGTGAGGCGGCTTATCTGCAAGGGCGCGGGTTGCCGGTGGGTCTGTTCAACGAGGCGACCTATCAGGATCACGAGATCGATCTGCCGGCCTCGTTCAGTCTGACCATGTTGTCCGACGGCATACTGGACCTTTTGCCCGGTGATACACTCAAGGAAAAAGAGGCCGTTCTACCCGAACTGGTGAAGACGGCCGGCGGCAGCCTGGATGGCTTGCGGCAGGTTTTCAAATTGGCAACGCTAGGGGAGATGCCGGATGATATCGCCTTGTTAGTGTTAAGCAGGAATCTTGAATGAGTACCGGTAGAATCCAGTTCGCCGAGCAGGAAGGTACCTTCGTCCTCAAGTTTGTGGGCGAAGTGCGTCTGACGTTGTGTTCGGCCTTGGATGCGACTATTGAGCGGATCTTCACTGCCTTGAATTTTTCGGCGGTGGTGATCGATTTGACCGAAACTCGCAGCATCGACAGCACGACACTTGGGCTTTTGGCCAAGCTCTCGATCCTGTCCCGCCAGAAAGTGGGTCTGTTGCCGACCGTGGTGACCACTCACGAAGACATCACTCGTCTGCTGCAATCGATGGGCTTCGATCAGGTGTTCAACATCGTCGACCGGCCGATCCCGTGTCCGGAATGCCTGACCGACCTGCCATCGCAGGATCAAGGCGAGGACGTGGTCAAGGCCAAGGTGCTGGAAGCGCACAAGATCCTCATGGGCCTCAACGATTCCAATCGTGAAGCGTTCCATGACCTGGTCAACGCGCTGGAAGGTCACCGGTAACGGCCTATTAACGGGCGCGCGGGCAAGCGCGCTCCTGCAGGCCGGTCCAGGCGAGTCAATAAAAAGGGCGGCATCCGCGAGGATGCCGCCCTTTGATGTTTCAGCCCGCTATCACGCCTTGGCGGACAGCAGAGCCTCCAGCTTTTCCTGATCGCGGGCGAACTGACGGATGCCCTCAGCCAGCTTCTCGGTGGCCATCGCGTCTTCGTTGGAATCCCAGCGGAACTGGCTCTCGGTCAGGCTCTGACGCGGCTCGCCAGCGTTGCCGGCAGCGAGTTTGCGCTCCAGCGTGCCGGTGTCTTCAGCCAGTTGCTTGAGCAGGTCCGGGCTGATGGTCAGGCGGTCGCAGCCAGCCAGCTGTTCGATCTGGCTCAGGTTGCGGAAGCTGGCGCCCATGACGACAGTCTTGAAGTCGTTGGCCTTGTAGTAGTTGTAGATACGGGTGACCGACTGCACGCCCGGATCTTCTGCACCGGTGTATTCCTGGCCCGACGACTTCTTGTACCAGTCGTAGATGCGGCCCACGAACGGCGAGATCAGAAACACGCCGGCTTCAGCGCAGGCAACGGCCTGAGCGAAGGAGAACAGCAGCGTCAGGTTGGTCTGGATGCCGTCTTTTTCCAGCTTCTCGGCGGCACGAATGCCTTCCCAGGTCGAAGCCAGCTTGATCAGAATGCGATCACGGCCCACACCGAAATCTTCGTACAGACCGATCAGACGCTCGCCGCGCTCGATCATGGCGTTGGTGTCGAAGGAAAGGCGCGCATCCACTTCGGTCGAAACGCGGCCAGGCACCACGTCGAGAATCTTGCGGCCGATGGCGACAGCAAAACGGTCGCTGGCCAGGCCGATGTCGCCCTTGCTGCCGCTGAACGCTTCGGCCAGCAACTGCGCATTGCTTTCATTGGACGCTGCCTTGAGCAACAGCGACGGGTTGGTGGTCGCGTCTTCTGGCTTCAGACGAGCGATGGCGTCGAAGTCACCGGTGTCTGCGACCACGGTGGTGAATTGCTTGAGTTGTTCCAGCTTGGAGGTCATGTGCGTGCTCTGTCCTGTGCGGTTGAATGACATTAACCCAGCGTAGGCGGCCACTCAAGGCCGCAGGGGTCAAGGTTCGTAAGAGATCGCGCGGCTGCGTCGCCGGCCACGGTTCTGACCGCGGCTCCATGGCGACGCCAGCGTGAATTGGGAACAGGTTGGAACGCGCCTGACGGTGCAGGTTCCCGGCACATGAACGGACGGAGCGACCGGGTTCACTCCTGCAATGCGGCGACCAGTGGCGAGGCCACCGCAACGCCCAGCCTGCGCATCATGGCGCGCTTTTTCACATGATGGTCCTGCATACGTTTGAGTACGTCATGCAGCGTGCCGATGGCCTTGAGAATATGCGGCCCCTTGTTGAGCATCACGCATTCGGCACGCACGCCCATCGCCGCGTCGGTCATTTCCGCGCGAGTCGCCAGACCGGTCTTCGCCAGGCTTTCCAGAACCTGCGTCGCCCAGATCACCGGTACATGCGCCGCCTCGCACAGGCTGAGCATTTCTTCCTGAAGCTCGGCGGTGCGTTCGAAACCGGTTTCGACCGCCAGATCGCCGCG
>JARDZH010000004.1 GCA_029240955.1 Pseudomonas sp.
GATCAGTCGGGCGAAACCTTCGTCATCCATCGCGCCCATCGCCTGTCGCAGTTCGCTGGCATCTTTGTAGCCGCCTGGCGGTCGCGCGCTGATCAGCCTTGTCAGTTGCGCCCGACCCACCTCGCCTTCGTACAGCGCTTCGAGCAAGGGCAGCTCTTCAAGACCCAGCGCGTTGGCATTCAAGCGCCAACCTGAAATCTCGGGCAGGGCACACAGCTGGCGTAAACGCTGCTCACGCTGAGGATCTGCCGGTATCAGTTGATTCAACTCACTGGTGTCGACCATCAATTGATCAGCCGCCAGACGTGGCGGCGTCAGGCGCAAGTACTCGCTATTTTCAGCACCTTGCTGATGCGCCTGCTGATCATTGTCGAGCCAGTCGACGAGGGTTTGCGTCAGGCGTTCGGCGGCCATGTCGTCGCCAAGCAGGAACAACAGCTGCCGCTGCGCGCGCTCGGCTTCCGGCCCGATCAAGCTGTTGACGTTGAAGCATCGGTGCAGATCAATGATGCGGATGCTGCTCTTGCCGCCCGCGAAGTCGTAACTCAAAGGCTGGCCGCGCAAGGCCTGCCAGAACAGCGGGCTGGCGCGCCATACCGGGTCTTTGAGCGCCTGTTCGGTAAACGCCAGCGCAGCTTTTTCGATGGCTCTGGCCTGGACGCGCTGTTGCACCAACTGCACGCCGCCGACTTCATGTCGCCCTTGTTCGACCATCCACGCCAGGCCGCCCGCGAGCATGGCGAGCGCCACCAGCACCATGAGCAGCGCAGCGCCTCGTTGCCGTGATGTGTTCATGTTCATGCCGGTCCGCTCAACTGAATGCGCCAGTCAACACGGCCAATGTTTCAAGCAAGTGGCAAGCTCATGAAACACCCATAAAAACGTCACCGCGCCGTCATAATCGCTCGGCAGAATGCCCCTTCACCTTTCATACCACGTGGAGAAACCCGTCATGGGCGGCATCGGAATCTGGCAGTTGCTGATCGTTTTACTCATCGTTTTCATGCTGTTCGGCACCAAACGCCTCAAAGGTCTGGGTGCAGATGTGGGTGAAGCGATCAAGGGTTTCCGCAACTCGGTCGGCGGCGACGAAGCCAAGCCGCAGGACGCGCCCAAGCCGTTTCTCAACGACAACGCCCAGGCATCCGGGCAAGCGGACAAGCACTGATGTTCGAGATCGGTTTTACCGAGCTGATGCTGGTGGGGATCGTCGCGCTTCTGGTACTCGGCCCGGAGCGCTTGCCTAAAGCGGCGGCGACGGCGGGTCGCTGGATCGGCCAGGCCAAGCGGACGGTCAGCGGGATCAAGACGCAGCTGGAACGCGAGATAGATGCCGAGCAGCTGCGCCAGGAACTGGATAAACAACCGCTGCGTCAGCTTGAGCAGCAGTTGCGCGAAGGGATTCGCCTGGAGCCTCCTGCGCCCGTCGCCACTGCGCAACCTACCAGCGGACCCTCGAACTCATGAACCTGATCGAACATGAAGCGCCGCAAATGCTGGTGGGGCATTTGCGGCAGGTGCGTACGCGTCTGCTGCGTTGCGTGTTGGCGATCGCCGTGTTGTTCGCGGCGTTGTTCCCTTTCGCGCAGCAGCTCTACACCTACATCTCCGCCCCGCTCCGGGTGTTCCTGCCCGAGGGCGCGAGCATGATCGCGACCAGCGTAACATCGCCGCTGATGGCCCCATTCAAGCTGACCCTGATGACGGCATTGTTCGTCGCCATGCCGGTGCTGCTTCATCAGGCCTGGGGGTTGATCGCACCGGCAGTCTATCGTCACGAACGACGCGTGGCCGTCGCGCTGTTGATTGCCAGCGTTCTGCTGTTCTACGCGGGCATGGCCTTTGCGTTCTTTCTGGTCTTCCCCATGATGTTCGGTTTCTTCGCCAGCGTGACCCCGGACGGCGTGGAAATGATGACTGATATCGGTCTGTACCTGGACTTCATCCTGGCGCTGTTTCTAGCGTTTGGCCTGGCGTTCGAGATACCGGTCGCCACATTTCTGGTGATATGGGCAGGGATTACCGACGTCGAGACGCTGAGCAAAAGCCGGCCTTACGTGATTGTTGGCTGTTTCGTGGTCGGCATGCTGCTCACGCCACCGGACGTGTTTTCGCAGACCATGCTGGCGGTGCCGATGTGGATGTTGTTCGAGGTGGGTTTGCTGGCAAGCCGGGCGATTATCAAGCGCAGGGAAGTGGGTGTTTCAGAGGCTGTTTGAACCGCAACATGTTTGCCCATAACGGGCTTTGAATGGCCATGTTCGGGCCTGCTCTGCAGGCCATCGCCAGCAAGCTGGCTCCTACGCGATTGTGAACGGCTTACTTGCTGGCGAGGCGCCGGAGCTGCCCATAAAAAAGGCCACCCGAGGGCAGCCTTCAAAAGCAAAAAGGAAAGAGAGTAGAGCTTACTTACACGGCCGCGACAGGACGCATGTAAGAAATAGGAGCGGTACTGGCATCCTCAAAGGTCACGACTTCCCACGCGTCTTTCTGCTCGATCAACGTACGCAGCAGACGGTTGTTCAGGGCGTGGCCGGACTTGAAGCCTCGGAACTCACCGATCAGGCTATTGCCCAGCAGGTAGAGATCGCCGATGGCGTCCAGGATTTTATGTTTGACGAATTCGTCCTCGTAACGCAGGCCGTCTTCGTTCAGTACGCCTTCCTTGTCGACCACGATGGCGTTTTCCACGCTGCCGCCGAGTGCGAGGTTGTGCTTGCGCAGGTACTCGATGTCACTCATGAACCCGAAGGTCCGGGCGCGGCTGACTTCCTTGACGAAAGACGTGCTGGAAAAGTCCACGCTTGCACTCTGGGTGCGGTCGCGGAAGACCGGGTGATCGAAATCGATTTCGAAACTCACCTTGAAGCCTTCGAAAGGAACGAAAGTAGCGCGTTTACCGCCCTCTTCCACTGTCACTTCACGCAGGATACGGATGAATTTCTTTGGCGCGTCCTGTTCTTCCAGGCCTGCCGATTGAATCAGGAATACGAAAGGGCCTGCGCTGCCGTCCATGATTGGAACTTCAGAGGCAGAGAGCTCGACGTAGGCGTTATCGATGCCAAGGCCAGCCATGGCCGAAAGCAGGTGTTCCACCGTATCGACCTTAACGTCACCGTTGAACAGCGTCGTAGACAGTGTCGTCTCGCCGACGTTCTCCGCGCGCGCAGGGATCTGCACGACAGGATCGAGGTCGGCTCGGCAGAATACGATGCCGGTATTCACAGGCGCTGGCTTGAGAGTCAGATAAACCTTCTCCCCGGAGTGCAGGCCTATACCTGTGGCACGGATAATATTTTTCAGGGTGCGTTGTTTAATCATGGCATGGCCGCTTCAGCGCAAGTTGCGAATTGGTATCAACAAAGGCTGGCGATGATAGCAGACCACGCCTTTGCTGAACACCAATCACCCTAATACCCCTGATACATTCCATCAATCGGCCTGACGACGCAGGAACGCTGGAATGTCCAGGTAATCCAGATCATCGTTAGGGTTCATCTTCGCCGCTGCAGTAGCGCCGGCGTGAGCCTGGTTGCGCATGACAGTCGGACGATCCAGGTCACGGTAGTTGACCGAAGGGGCCTCCTGACGTGCAGTTTGCTGAGCAGGAGCCTGCTGGGCTGTCTGCAAAGTATTGTCGATAACCTTGACCGGCTTCTCGATTTTCGCACCCAGACCTGTAGCGACCACGGTCACGTGCAGCTCGTCGCGCATGTCCGGATCGATAACGGTACCGACCTTGACCATGGCGTGCTCGGAGGCGAACGCTTCGATGATGCTACCCACGTCGGAGTACTCACCCAGAGACAGGTCAGGACCTGCGGTGATGTTGACCAGGATGCCACGCGCGCCCTGCAGGTTTACATCTTCCAGCAGCGGGTTGCGGATTGCGGCTTCGGTCGCTTCACGTGCACGGTTCGGGCCGCTGGCGAAGCCGGTACCCATCATTGCCATGCCCATTTCGCTCATCACCGTGCGTACGTCGGCGAAGTCGACGTTGATCATGCCCGGACGCTTGATGATGTCGGAGATACCGCGAACGGCACCGGCCAGTACGTCGTCAGCCTTGGCGAATGCCGACAGCAGGCTGGCGTCTTTGCCCAGGATGGTCAGCAGCTTCTCGTTGGGAATGGTGATCAACGAGTCGACGCTTTCGGACAGCATGCGGATGCCTTCATCGGCGATCTGCATACGCTTGCGACCTTCGAACGGGAACGGACGCGTCACGACTGCAACCGTCAGGATGCCCAGTTCTTTGGCCACTTCAGCAATGATCGGCGCTGCACCGGTACCGGTACCGCCGCCCATGCCTGTAGTGATGAACACCATGTTGGTGCCTTGCAGCACTTCGGCGATGCGCTCGCGATCTTCCAGAGCCGCCTGACGGCCGACTTCCGGGTTGGCGCCGGCGCCCAGACCTTTGGTCACGCCTGTGCCCAGTTGCAGAATGGTGCGCGCACCAATGTTCTTCAGAGCCTGAGCATCGGTGTTCGCGCAGATGAACTCGACGCCTTCGATGTTGCTCTTGACCATATGGTTGACAGCGTTGCCGCCGCCACCACCCACACCGATGACTTTGATTACCGGGCTTTGCGGGACGTTGTCTACGAGTTCGAACATTTTCTCTCTCCTTCCGCTCTCTAGTTTATTTATGCCTACTGCCGCTACTGCTATGAAGCTTGAATCTTAGAAATTGCCCTGGACCCAGCGCTTGATGCGTTCGAGCACCGGAGCCTTGGGTTCGTCACCGTAACTGCTGATGCCGGGGCCGGAAAGCGAGATGCCGTCCGACTGCTTTTGCAGCCCGTAGAGCAACAGGCCTACGCCTGTCGAATAGATCGGGTTGCGCGTGACATCGGCCAGTCCCTTGACGCTATGCGGCACGCCGAGGCGCACCGGCATGTGGAAGATTTCCTCGGCCAGTTCGACCGCTCCTTCCATTTTCGCTGTACCACCGGTCAGCACGATGCCGGCCGGGATAAGGTCTTCGTAACCGCTGCGGCGCAGCTCGGCCTGAATCAGGGTGAACAGCTCGTCGTAACGAGGTTCGACCACTTCGGCCAGGGCCTGACGCGACAGCTCGCGAGGTGGACGGTCGCCCACGCTCGGTACTTTGATGGTTTCACCAGCGCCGGCCAGCTTGGCCAGTGCGCAGGCATAACGGATCTTGATCTCTTCGGCGTACTGCGTCGGGGTACGCAGCGCCATGGCGATGTCGTTGGTGACCTGGTCACCCGCAATCGGGATCACGGCGGTATGACGGATCGCGCCTTCGGTGAAAATGGCGATATCGGTGGTGCCGCCACCGATGTCCACCAGGCACACGCCCAGCTCTTTCTCGTCGTCGGTGAGGACCGAGTAAGCCGACGCCAGCTGCTCGAGAATGATGTCGTCGACTTCCAGACCGCAGCGACGCACGCACTTCTCGATGTTCTGTGCGGCGTTCACCGCGCAGGTCACCACGTGCACTTTGGCTTCCAGACGCACGCCCGACATGCCCAACGGCTCACGGACACCTTCCTGGTTATCGATCACGTAATCCTGAGGCAGGGTGTGCAGCACGCGCTGGTCGGCAGGAATGGCGACCGCTTGTGCTGCGTCCAGCACGCGCTCCAGATCCGCCGAGCTCACTTCCCGATCACGGATCGCAACGATGCCGTGGGAGTTGAGGCTACGGATATGGTTGCCGGCCACGCCAACGAACGCCGAGTGAATGCGGCAGCCGGCCATCAGCTGAGCCTCTTCGACTGCGCGCTGGATCGACTGGACCGTGGACTCGATGTTCACCACCACGCCCTTCTTCAGGCCGCGCGAAGGATGAGTACCGATACCCACGATTTCCAGCGAGCCATCGGCCGCGACTTCGCCTACCAGCGCCACCACTTTGGAGGTACCGATATCCAGCCCGACGATCATTTTGCCGCTTTGCACATTTGCCATGGTCCTGCCTCTTATCAATTCTTCGCGACGGCGGGTTTGTCCGTCGTCGGCGTTATCTGCTCTCGCCAGCCGACCGCAAGGCCGTTGGCGTAGCGCAGATCGACGCGCGCAATGTTCGTAATTTGTTCTTTAAGGGTCTTGTCGTAGATGGCGATAAAGCGGCGCATTTTTTCCACAAGATGATCGCGTCCCAACAACAATTCGATGCCGGGGCCAGCGCTGCCTGCGCCGGTGGTCAGGAACCAGCTGCCGCGCTCGCGCAGCTCCAGGCGCACGATCGAGAAGCCCATCGGGCGCAACATCTGGCTCAATACCTGGTACTGCTGCATGACCTGTTGCTGAGCCCGCTGCGGGCCGAACAGCTGCGGCAGATGCTGGTAGTTGGACAGCTCGCGCGGCGTGAACGCCTGCCCCTGGTTGTTCAGCAAGGCCTCGTCACCCCAGCGGGCGACCGGCAATTGTTCTTCGAGGCGGATCACGACCTGATCGGGCCATACGCGACGGACTTCGGCGTGTGCGATCCACGGCATCTGCTCAAGCTCGGTGCGCATGGCTGCCAGATCGATCTTGAAAAAGCTCGACGCGACGTAGGGCGCAATCCGCTGCTGCACCGCCTGCTGACTGATGTAACTCAGGTCGCCCTGCACGTTGATCTTGGTGATCGGGCGGTCTGCGTACGGCATCAGGCGTTGCGCGGCTTCGTAGGTGCCAAAGCCCAGCACGACGAGCAGCACGGGCCACATCAGACGCTTCAGGAAACCGAAACCCGGTTTTGGCATGCGCGCCGACAGCGGCTCCTTGGCCACCATCCGGCTGGCACCCCGTGGCGCCGGCTTGCGACCCGGAGCTGGAGACTGATGACGTGCCGACGCGCCGTTCATGCCTTAACCTCGCGCCTGAACGCTGTCGGCCAGAATCGCCAACACCAGTTGCTGGAAATCCAGACCCGCGGCACGCGCCGCCATGGGGACCAGACTGTGATCGGTCATGCCCGGCACGGTGTTCACTTCAAGCAGCCAGAACTTGCCGTCGGCGTCCTGCATGATATCGGTACGGCCCCAACCGGCGATGCCGATGGCTTCACAGGCGCGAGCGGTCAGCTGCATGAGTTCCTGCTCGCGCTCCTCATCCAGCCCGCAGGGAATACGGTACTGGGTATCGGAGGCCAGGTACTTGGCGTCGTAGTCATAAAAACTGTGTGGAGTGCCCAGGCCGATGGGCGGCAAAATCCGGTCGCGCAGGCAGGCAACCGTAAACTCCGGACCTTGAATCCATTGTTCGACCAAAACTTGCGAATCGTAGGTACTGGCAGCTTTCCACGCGTCGATCAGCTCTTCGACGCCGGTCACCTTGGCCATACCGATACTTGAACCTTCATGGGCCGGTTTGACGATCAAAGGGAAGCCCAGTTCCGTCGCTGCGCAAATACAGTCGGATTCATTTTGCAGCACGGCATGGCGAGGCGTAGGCAGGCCCAGACTTTGCCAGACCTGCTTGGTGCGCAACTTGTCCATCGCCAGTGCCGAAGCGAGTACGCCGCTGCCGGTATACGGGATCTCCAGGCACTCGAGCAGGCCTTGCATGGTGCCGTCTTCGCCGCCGCGTCCGTGCAGGACAATGAACGCCCGATCGATACGTTCGCTGACCAGACGCTGCAGAAAATCATCACCCACATCGATGCCGAACGCATCGACGCCTGCACTCAGCAATGCGTCGAGCACCGCTGCGCCGGACTTGAGGGACACGTCGCGCTCGGCGCTCTTGCCACCGAAAAGCACGGCAACGCGGCCGAAGCTTTCCGGCGCCAGTGTCGAGCGCAACGAGGACGCTGAAACGGCTGTCATTTCAGCTTTCCTTCAGTGGAAGCGACTTTGGCACCGGCAAACAGCGCGCTCTTGAGCAACTGCGGAGCCAGCCCGCCGATGTCACCGGCGCCCTGGCACAGCAGGATGTCGCCAGCGCGCAGCAGTGGCTTGACCAACGGAGCCAGTTCGACACCGCGCTCGATGTAGATCGGGTCCAGCTGGCCGCGCTGACGGATGCTGTGGCACAGGTTACGGCTGTCCGCGCCGGGGATCGGCTCTTCGCCAGCGGGATAGACTTCCATCAGCAGCAGGACGTTGGCATCGGCCAGCACCTGCACGAAATCGTCGTAAAGGTCGCGGGTCCGGCTGAAACGGTGCGGCTGGTACACCATCACCAGACGCCGCTCAGGCCAGCCGCCACGTACGGCATTGATGACCGCTGCGACTTCGCGCGGGTGATGACCGTAGTCGTCGACCAGCATGACGTTGCCGCCTTCGACCGGCAGTTCGCCGTACACCTGAAAGCGTCGGCCCACACCCTGGAATCCTGACAGGCCCTGAACGATGGCTTCGTCGCTCACACCTTCGTCGGTGGCGATGGCGATGGTCGCCAGCGAGTTGAGCACGTTGTGATTGCCCGGCATGTTCACCGACACGTCCAGCGGCTCACGGTCGCGACGCAGCACGGTGAAGAACGTCAGCATGCCGTCCTGGCGAACGTTGATCGCTCGAACGTCGGCGCCTTCGCTGAAGCCGTAAGTCAGGGTCGGCCGTTTGACCTGCGGAAGAATCTCGCGCACCACAGGATCGTCGATGCACATTACTGCCAGACCGTAGAACGGCAGGTTGTGCAGGAACTCGACGAAGGTCTTCTTCAGCTTGTTGAAGTCGCCCTCATAGGTCGCCATGTGATCGGCGTCGATGTTGGTGACGACCGCAACCAGCGGCTGCAGGTGCAGGAAGCTGGCGTCGCTTTCGTCAGCTTCGGCGATCAGGTAACGGCTGGTACCGAGCTGAGCGTTGGTGCCGGCTGCGTTCAGACGGCCACCAATCACGAACGTCGGGTCCAGGCCGCCAGCGGCGAACACCGAAGCGATCAGGCTGGTCGTGGTGGTCTTGCCATGCGTACCGGCGACTGCGATGCCGTGGCGATAACGCATCAGCTCGGCCAGCATTTCGGCGCGCGGCACCACTGGAATGCGGCGCTCCAGCGCAGTCGCGACTTCCGGGTTGGAGGTGTTCACTGCACTGGAAACCACCAGCACGTCAGCACCTACCGTGTTCTCGGCACGATGGCCGATAAAGATCTGCGCGCCGAACGTCTCGAGGCGCTCGGTCACTGGCGATTTCTTCAGGTCGGAGCCCGACACCTGATAACCCAGGTTCAGCAACACTTCGGCGATACCGCACATGCCCACTCCGCCAATTCCGACGAAGTGAATACGACGGATGCGGCGCATCTCCGGTTGCGGCATGGCGCGCTGGCTCTCAACCATGGGCCACCTCCACACACACGTCGACCACGGTGTTGGTCGCATCGGGCTTGGCCAGACGGCGTGCAGTACTTGCCATGCGGTTCAGTTGTTCGGGTTGCATCAAAACCTCTTTCAGACGTTCTGCCATTTCGGCGACGCCGGTCGTTCTTTGCGGCATGACGAAGGCTGCACCTTCGCGGGCCAGATAGTCAGCATTTCGAGACTGGTGGTCATCGATTGCGTGGGGTAGCGGTATCAGCAGCGAAGGCAGGCCTGCGGCCGCAAGTTCGCTGACGGTCAAGGCGCCGGCACGGCAAACCACCAGATCCGCCCAGGCGTAGGCCTGAGCCATGTCCTGAATGAACGGCGCAACCTGCGCTTCGACGCCCGCCTGGCCATAGCGCTCGGCAGTGACCTGATCGTGTTGCTTGCCCGCCTGATGAAACACTTCGGGACGGATATCCACCGGCAGCTGAGCCAGTGCTTCAGGCAGCAATTTGTTGAGCGGCTCGGCGCCCAGGCTTCCGCCCAGAACCAGCAAGCGCGCCTTGCGCCCGGCCAACGCCTGACGCGGTGTTTCAAGAAACAGTTCGCTGCGCACCGGGTTGCCGGTGGTGCGGCGCTTGGCCGAGGCCGCGAATGTATCCGGGAAGGCTTCGCACACGCGGCTGGCAAACGAAGCCAGGCTTCGATTGGCTGTACCGGCGACCGCATTCTGTTCGTGAATGATCAACGGCACGCCGGCCAGCTTCGCTGCCAGACCGCCCGGGCCCGTGACGTAACCGCCGAAGCCAACCACGCAGGCCGGTTTGACGTCACGCACGACGCGACGAGCCTGACGCAGTGCCTTGACCAGCATCAAAGGCGCCTTGAGCAACGACAGTTTGCCTTTACCGCGCAGGCCCGTGGCATCGATCCGATGCAGGGTCAGGCCGGCTTGAGGCACCAGTTCGTTCTCGATACCGCGCGCGGTGCCCAGCCAGTGGACCTTGTAGCCGCGCGCCTGAAATTCCCGCGCGCATGCCAGCGCCGGAAATACATGACCGCCGGTACCGCCGGCCATGATCAACACGTTAGCGTCCATGAGGCGTCTCCTCTGCGAAGTCGCTCTCTTTGAACTCGGCCTCTTCACTGCCCATGTTGTTGCGCGACTCCCATTCGATGCGCAGCAACAGCCCGAGACTGGCGCAGCAGATCACCAGGGAGCTGCCGCCGTAGCTGAGGAACGGCAGGGTCAGGCCTTTGGTCGGCAACAGCCCGACGTTCACGCCGATGTTGATCAGGAACTGGCCGATCCACAGGAACGACAGGCCGTACGCGACGTAGGCCCCGAAAAACTGTTTGGCCTTCTCAGCCCACAGGCCGATGTACATGCCGCGGATACTGACGAACAGGAACAACGCGACGGTCAGCAGCGAGCCGATCACGCCGAGCTCTTCGGCCAGTACCGAGAACACGAAGTCGGTGTGCGCTTCAGGCAGGTAGAACTGTTTCTGGACGCTGTTGCCCAGGCCAACGCCGAACCACTCGCCGCGACCGAACGCGATCAGCGCCTGAGTCAGCTGGTAGCCGGAACCGAACTGGTCGGCCCACGGATCGGTGAAGTTGGTCAGACGCGCCATCCGGTAAGGCTGAGCCTGAACCAGCACGACCACCGAGGCGACAGCCAGCACCACCATCAACGAGAAGCGGAACAAGCCGACGCCGCCAAGAAACAGCATGGCCGCAGCAGAACCCATCATCACGACGGTGGCGCCGAAGTCGGGCTCCATCAATAGAAGGCCGGCCATCGGCAGCAATACGATGAAAGGCTTGAAGAAGCCCATCCAGCTTTCACGAACTTCCTGCTGACGGCGAATCAGATAGCCGGCCAGGAAGATCACCACGAACACCTTGGCAATTTCCGACGGCTGTACGTTGAACGCCCCGAAGCCGATCCAGCGCATCGAGCCGTTCACCTCGCGCCCGATGCCGGGCACCAGCACCATCAGCAGCAAACCGAATGCACCCAGCAGCATCAGCCAGCCGAGTCGTTGCCAGGTTGCAACGGGGACCATCATGGTCACGCCGCATGCGCCAAGGCCGATCAGCAGGTACACCAGGTGACGGGTCATCATGTACAGCGTGTTGCCTGATTGCACGGCGGCCACTTCGGACGAGGCCGACGTGATCATCACCAGGCCCAGACCGAGCAACGCGAGACAGCCGGCCAGCATCGGGAAGTCGAGATCGATTCCGCGTCCGCTGATCAATGGCGATGGGTACGGCTTGATCACACCGAAGATCATGACAAGCGCTCCACTGCCTGCGCGAACAACTGTCCGCGCTCTTCATAATTCTTGAACATGTCCAGGCTGGCGCAAGCCGGCGACAGCAGCACTGCGTCGCCTGCCTGAGCCAGCTCGGCGCTGCGCTGCACGGCTTCGTCGAGCGTGGAAACGCGCACCAGCGGCACGGCATCGCCCAACGTGCCTGCAATCAGCTCGGCATCGCGGCCCAGCAGAACCACGGCGCGGCAGTAAGCGGCGACCGGCGCACGCAGGCCGCTGAAATCGGCACCCTTGCCGTCGCCACCGGCGATCAGCACCAGCTTGCCGGTGATGTCGGCGCCGAGACCTTCGATAGCGGCAAGGGCCGCGCCGACGTTGGTCGCCTTCGAATCGTTGTAGTAGTTCACGCCAGCGAGCTCGCGCAGCCATTGGCAGCGGTGCTCAAGGCCTGTGAACTCGCGCAGTGCGGCGATCATGGCGTCGAAAGGCAGACCGACCGTGTGGCCCAGTGCAAGGGCCGCCAGCGCGTTGGCCTGATTGTGGGCGCCACGCACTTTGAGTTCGCGTACGGGCATCAGCGTCTCGAACTGAAACGCCAGATACTTTTCGCCGTTCTCTTCGCGGATACCGAAACCGTGGAAATCCGGTGCATTCAGGCCGAAGGTCCAGCTTGGAGTGCCCTCGCCCAACAGCGGCCGGGACAGCGCATCCTGACGGTTGATCACCACCTGGCGCGCGCCGCGGAAAATCCGGTGCTTGGCCAGATGATAGGCCGGCAGGCCGCTGTAGCGATCCATGTGGTCTTCGCTGACGTTCAGCACGGTCGCCACTTCAGCGTTGAGCTGGTCGGTGGTTTCCAGTTGAAAGCTCGACAGCTCCATCACGTACAGTTCGATGTCGTCGCTCAGCAGATCCAGCGCTGGCGTACCGAGATTGCCCCCGACTGCTACGCGCTTGCCGGCAGCGCGCGCCATGTCGCCGACCAGCGTGGTGACGGTGCTCTTCGCGTTGGAACCGGTGATTGCAACGATTGGCGCTTTCGCGTTACGCGCGAACAGCTCGATGTCGCCGAACAGCTTGACGCCACGCGCGTGCGCCTGTTGCAAGGCCGGGGTCGCCAGCGCAAGGCCGGGACTCACGTACAACTCGTCCGCGCGGCACAGAAAGTCCACGTCCAGTTCGCCACAGCGCACTTCCACCTGCGGGTAATCACGGCGCAAGGTCGCCAGCTCCGGCGGATTCTCCCGCGTGTCGGCCACGGCAAACGACACACCCCGGTTCGCCAGGAAGCGAACCAGGGACATGCCGCTTTTGCCGAGCCCCACGACAATGCGGAAGCGGTCGGAAACGATCAAGGACACTCGCGTTACCTCAGTTTCAGCGTTGCAAGGCCGACCAGCACCAGAATCACTGTGATGATCCAGAAGCGGACAATCACACGTGGCTCGGGCCAACCCTTGAGTTCAAAGTGGTGGTGAATAGGTGCCATGCGAAACACCCGGCGACCGGTGAGCTTGAAGGACGCAACCTGAATGACCACTGAAAGGGTTTCCATCACGAACACGCCGCCCATGATGAACAGCACGATTTCCTGACGAACGATCACCGCCATGGTGCCCAGCGCAGCGCCCAGCGCCAGTGCGCCGACGTCGCCCATGAAGACCTGCGCCGGGTAGGTGTTGAACCACAGAAAGCCCAGGCCCGCGCCGATCAGCGCGCCGGAGAATACGATCAGCTCGCCGGCACCCGGCACGTACGGAATCAGCAGGTATTCAGCAAATTTCACGTTGCCCGACAGGTAGCAGAAGATACCCAGCGCACCGCCGACCATCACGGTCGGCATGATCGCCAGACCGTCCAGGCCGTCAGTCAGGTTGACCGCGTTGCTGGAGCCGACAATCACGAAATAGGTCAGCACCACGAAGCCAACGCCCAGCGGAATGCTGACGTCTTTGAGCATCGGCACGATCAGCGTGGTTTCGGTAGCCGAAGGCGCGGTGACGTACAGAAAGATCGCCGCGCACAGGCCGAACACCGACTGCCAGAAATACTTCCAGCGGCTCGGCAGACCCCGCGAGTTCTTCTCGATCACCTTGCGGTAGTCATCGACCCAGCCGATTGCGCCGAACAGCAGCGTCACCAGCAGGACGACCCAGACATAACGGTTGCTCAGGTCAGCCCACAACAAGGTGCTGATGCCGATCGAGGACAGAATCAGTGCGCCGCCCATGGTCGGTGTACCCGATTTGGACAGGTGCGACTGCGGCCCATCGTTACGCACGGCCTGACCAATCTGACGCATCTGCAGCGTGCGAATCATCCACGGGCCCAGCCACAACGACAGCGTCAGCGCCGTCAGCACGCCGAGAATCCCGCGCAGCGTCAGGTACTGAAAGACCGCGAAGCCTTTGTGAAACTGTTGTAAGAACTCGGCCAACAGCAGCAGCATCAATGTTTCTCCAGGCTAGAACCGCAGAGTGCCGCCACGACGTTTTCCATGGCAGCGCTGCGCGAACCCTTGATCAGTAAAGTGGTGTTTTTATCGTGTTCGCCCGCCAGCGCCTCAATGAGGTCAGCCTGCGTGGCGAAGTGGCGCGCCTGCTCGCCGAACGCCCGGACCGCGTGGGCCATGAGGGGTCCGACGGCGTACAACGCCGAAACCTTGCCGGCCGCGTACGCGCCGACGTCGTGATGGCCCTGCTCGGCCCAATCGCCCAGCTCGCCGATATCGCCCAGCACCAGCACGGTACGGCCGGAAAAGCTGGCGAGGATATCCACCGCCGCGTTCACCGACGTCGGGTTGGCGTTGTAGGTGTCGTCGATCACGCGCATGCCGTTGGTAGCAATCTGTGCCACGGCACGGCCTTTGACCGGCTGTACGTTATTGAGGCCGGTGACGATGCCGTCCAGCGTGACGCCCAGCGCATGTGCCGCAGCGGCGGCCGCCAGTGCGTTCGCGACGTTGTGCGTGCCCAACAGGTTCAGTTGCACCTTCGCGCTACCCGCCGGGCTGTGCAGAGTGAAGCCAATGCAGCCGCGCGGGTCACGGTTCAAATCAGTGGCGCGCAGGTCAGCGGAATCGTTGTCCAGCGCGAAGCTCAGAATCTTCCGGTCGCCGGCACGAGCCCGCCAGATGTCGAACGCCTTGTCATCGCGATTCAGTACCGCGACGCCATTGCCATCCAGCCCTTCGATGATTTCGCCTTTGGCTTCGACGATTTTTTCCGGACCACCGAACTCGCCTACGTGGGCAGTACCGGCGTTGGTCAGGATTGCTACATGCGGTTTGGTCAGGCTGACGGTGAAGGCAATCTCGCCTACGCGCGATGCACCCAACTCGATGACGGCAGCCGCGTGTTCGGGTGCCAGTTCAAGCAGCGTCAGCGGCACGCCCAGTTCATTGTTCAGGTTGCCGCGAGTCGCCAATACGGGCCCGCGCGTACGCAGAATGCTGGCGAGCATTTCCTTGACCGTGGTCTTGCCACTGGAACCGGTCACCGCAGCGACAGGACGATCCACGAACGCGTTGCGGTTCAGCGCGCCCAGTTGAGCGAGCGCCTTGCG
>JARDZH010000421.1 GCA_029240955.1 Pseudomonas sp.
CTCGGGTCGTGTTCCGGATGCTGCGACGAGCGCGGCTGGAACGGACGCAGCAGGCACTTGGCAACGGCATCGAGCAGCCAGGCCAGCGGCCAGATCATCTTCATGGGCAAACGCAGAATGGCGTTACCCATCATCAGGGTCGATTCGGGATGGCGCAGCGCCAGTCGGCGAGGCAGGTATTCGACGAAGATCAACAGCAGTGCGGCGCTGCCGATCCACGCCAGCGTCGGGCCGTTGTACAGCCAGTAATCGAGAGCGACGAGTGTCGCAATCACGGTGATCAGCACGGTAACCAGGGTCGTGGCCAGCACCAGGCAGCGGGGCTCGAAACTGAGCTCAGGGTAAGAAGACGCTTCGTTGGGCCGGCAGCCGGCGCGCAGCACCTTGAGCTGGCCGTGAGCGATTTCAACGGCTCTGAACAGGCCGGACCACAGTATCAGCAGGGTCAGCACACCGAGCAGTGGGCCGATGGGCAGGTTATCCATGATCGATGCCTGTCAGATATGCAGGATGAATTCGCGTACCAGCTTGCTGCCGAAATAGGCGAGCATCAGCAGGCAAAAACCGCCCAGCGTCCAGCGGATGGCTTTATGCCCACGCCAGCCAAGGCGATTGCGACCCCACAGCAACACGCTGAAGACCACCCACGCAAGGCAGGCCAGCAATGTCTTGTGGACCAGATGCTGGGCAAAGAGGTTCTCGACGAACAGCCAGCCGGACAGCAACGACAGCGACAACAGAATCCAGCCCGCCCACAGGAAACCGAACAACAGGCTTTCCATGGTCTGCAGCGGTGGGAAGTTCTTGATCAGGCCCGACGGGTGCTTGTGCTTGAGTTGATGGTCCTGAACCAGGACCAGCAGCGACTGGAACACCGCGATGGTGAACATGCCGTAAGCCAGCAACGACAGCAGGATATGGCTGAGAATACCCGGCTCTTCCATGATCGGCTGAACCGTACCGCTGGGCATAAACTGCGCGAGCAGGGCGGTCGTCATGCCGAGCGGGAAGAGCAGTACCAGCAGGTTTTCCACTGGAATGCGCGCGGTGGCGATCAAGGTCACCACGATGACCGACGCGGCGATCAGGCTGGCGGAGTTGAAGAAGTCCAGGCCAAGGCCGGCGGGGCGGGCCAACTGAGAGAAAAGCCCCAGCGCGTGGGCGATGACTGCCAGCGTGCCGAGCAGGCACAGCAGCCGCTTGTCGGGTCTGGCGGGCTGGCTCAGGCGAATGCCTTGATAAAGAGTCGCGGCGGCATACAGGCCGGCGGCGGCGAGACTGGGAAGCAGGCTGGGTGGCAAAGGGAACATAGATCCTGAGGAGCGGGCCTGAAAGACGCTGAGTTTGGCATAGAACCGACATTTCCCGAAAGTCCAGATAAGCAGTCTGCGTGGTGTCCGTACCGCGGAGTCTTCGCTATAATCCGCGACCTGCTCAAGCCTCAGGCTTGTCGAGCGCCACATTATTGCGGGCCGGGCCGCATCAACCGGGGTTCTACCAGAGCCTGAAAGGATCGCGCATGTTTGAAAACCTGACAGACCGCCTCTCGCAGACGCTGCGCCATGTGACCGGCAAGGCCAAGCTGAACGAGGACAACATCAAAGACACCCTGCGCGAAGTGCGCATGGCTTTGCTTGAAGCCGACGTCGCTTTGCCGGTGGTCAAGGACTTCGTCAATAGCGTCAAGGAACGTGCGGTCGGCACCGAGGTGTCGCGCAGCCTGACGCCGGGCCAGGCGTTCGTGAAGATCGTCCAGGCTGAACTCGAAAGCCTGATGGGCGCTGCCAACGAAGATCTGGTGCTCAATGTCACGCCGCCTGCGGTCGTGCTCATGGCCGGTCTGCAAGGTGCGGGCAAGACCACCACTGCCGGCAAACTCGCGCGCTTCCTTAAAGAGCGCAAGAAGAAGACCGTGATGGTGGTGTCGGTCGACGTTTACCGTCCGGCCGCAATCAAACAGCTCGAAACCCTGGCCAACGACATCGGCGTGACCTTCTTTGCGTCCGACATCAGCCAGAAGCCGGTGGACATCGCTCAGGCCGCTATTAAAGAAGCCCGCCTGAAGTTCATCGACGTGGTGATCGTCGACACCGCCGGCCGTCTGCACGTCGACGCCGAGATGATGACCGAGATCCAGGCGCTTCACAGCGTGGTCAAACCGGCCGAGACCCTGTTCGTGGTCGACGCCATGACCGGTCAGGACGCCGCCAATACTGCCAAGGCCTTTGGCGATGCACTGCCGCTGACCGGTGTGATCCTCACCAAGGTCGACGGTGATGCGCGTGGCGGTGCGGCCCTGTCGGTGCGTTCCATCACCGGCAAGCCGATCAAGTTCATCGGTATGGGCGAGAAGAGCGAGGCGCTCGAGCCGTTCCATCCGGATCGCATCGCGTCACGCATTCTGGGCATGGGCGACGTGCTCAGCCTCATCGAGCAGGCCGAACAGACCCTCGACAAGGACAAAGCCGACAAGCTGGCGAAAAAGCTCAAGAAGGGCAAAGGCTTCGACCTCGAAGACTTCCGTGACCAGCTGCAGCAGATGAAGAACATGGGCGGCCTTGGCGGCCTCATGGACAAACTGCCGAGCATCGGCGGCGTGAACCTGTCGCAGATGGGCAATGCCCAGGGCGCGGCGGAAAAGCAGTTCAAGCAGATGGAAGCCATCATCAACTCGATGACCCCGGCCGAACGCCGTGATCCCGATCTGATCAGCGGCTCGCGCAAGCGCCGCATCGCCATCGGTTCCGGCACTCAGGTTCAGGATATCGGGCGTCTGATCAAGCAGCACAAGCAGATGCAGAAGATGATGAAGAAATTCTCCACCAAGGGTGGAATGGCGAAAATGATGCGCGGCATGGGCGGAATGTTCCCAGGCGGCGGCATGCCCAAGATGTGATTGCGTTGCGTGCAGGTCTTCCTGCGCGCGGCTCTTCCGGAGGGCGACCTCCGGTAAACCCGCATTTTGCGGGTTTCCACGTGCTGTCCGAAGGACGGCTCCCTTGCAGATCTGATGGCATTCCGGCAGGCGCTGGAAAAAGTCATTTGCAAAAGGCGGGATATTCCTTAGAATATGCGGCCTTTCGGGCACCCATGCCCGCTGTGCATCATAGATTTGCAGCACCGACTACAGGAACGATGTTCAATGCTAACTATTCGTCTTGCCCTGGGCGGCTCCAAAAAGCGCCCGTTTTACCACCTGACCGTTACCGACAGCCGCAATGCTCGTGACGGTTCCCACAAAGAACAGGTTGGTTTCTTCAACCCTGTTGCTCGTGGTCAGGAAATCCGTCTGTCCGTGAACGAAGAACGCGTCAACTACTGGTTGAGCGTTGGTGCACAGACTTCGGATCGCGTTGCCGCACTGCTCAAAGAGCACAACAAGGCTAAGGCTGCGGCCTGAGTCTTATGAACGCGACGCCTGCATCTGCCGACGATCTGATCGTCATTGGCAAGATTTACTCGGTTCATGGCGTTCGCGGCGAAGTGAAGGTTTATTCCTTTACCGATCCGATTGGAAACCTGTTGGACTACAAAACCTGGACGCTTCGGCGCGAAGGCAGCGTCGACAAGCAG
>JARDZH010000422.1 GCA_029240955.1 Pseudomonas sp.
CTGGCGATATCGCACAAGTTGCCCAGGTCCTCCATCTGCCGTTTGACGTGGATTTCCACGTCGCGAAAGTACGGGCGCATATTCTTGTCGATGAACGGGAAGTTGAGTTTCTGCAACTCTTCCCCGACCTCCACCATCGGCGCCACATAGCGCCGCATGCGCAACAGATCACGGCGCAGGCTGTGGATGTGCTGGATATCGGCATCGCGTAACGCGCCGCCTAACACGTTCTGCTCCAGCACTTCGAGCTCGGTATGAATCGCCTCGGTCACGGGCTGATAATTCTCGGTCACGAAGTCGAGCAGGGCGTACAGCACGAAATCCTCGCCATGCTCCAACAGCAGCGGCCGCGCCTCACAGCGCTGACGCACCAACCCGTAGGATTTCGAGTGGCCGTTACGGGAAGTGATGATGTAGCCCTTGCCGGCAAAGATGTGGGTTTCGATGAACAGCAGCTTGCCGTTCTCGCGAACCGGCGCGTAGGTGACGATGAACAGCGCATCGCCGAACGTTTCCAGCTTGGGGCGGCTGTGAACTTCCATGGCGTCTTCCAGCGCCAGCTCGTGCAGGTTGAATTGTTCCTTCAGGCTCGCGAGCTCCTGGGCATTGGGCTGCTCCAGGCCGATCCAGACGAAATGCCCCGGCTTGGCCGCCCACTGCGCGCCTTCCTCCAGCGTGATGTTCTGTACTTTCTTGCCTTTGCTGTACACCGCAGCTGCAACGACTCGACCCATGGTGGTATCGCTTCTTCAGAAATGTGCAGGCGCCGGAATGGTTGCGCCTCAGCTCATCAGATCAATCCGGGCACCGGGAGTTCTGGCGGGAAAAAGCCCGCGTCGGCGGGCTTCGAAGTGCGTCACAAGGTATGTTGGCGATCTTGCTCGATCGCGTTGTCCAGCGCTTCGAGCAGCGCCTTGCGGACCTTGAGCTTGGTGTCGCGGTGGGCGCGCATGTTGAGCTTTTTGAGTTGCTGGGCGACCGCCTTCGCGGCTTCCGCCAGCTCCTCGACGGAGACCAGCTTGTCCAGGAAGCCTGCCGCCACGGCGCCTGCCGGGTCGAACATTTCGGCGTTGATGACGGCCCGCTGGAAGGTCGACTTGCGCAGCCGGTCGCGTGCCAGTTCGATGCCGGCATGGTGCATGGTCATGCCGATCTGCACTTCGTTCAGGCCAATGCTGAACGGGCCTTCGACGCCGATCCGGTAGTCGGACGACAGCAGCAGGAATGCACCTTTGGCCACCGCATGCCCAGAGCAGGCCGCAATGATAGGGAGGGGGTGGGCAAGCATGCGCCGGGCCAGCGTCGAGCCTTGGGCGACCAGTTCGATCGCCGCCTGCGGGCTTGAAGTCATGACCTTGAGGTCGTAACCGGCAGACAGGACGCCGGGTTGTCCGGTCAGGATAACCACGGCTCGATCCTGTTCAGCCTGATCGAGCGCGGCATTGAACGCCACGATCAAGTCCGGGGAAATCGCATTTACTTTGCCGTTGTTCAACGTCAGTGTGGCGATGCCTTCTTCCAGGCTGTACGACACCAGGTCACTCATGGCAGCAATCCTTTTTATTGAAGTGCCGAGACGTTACCCAGCCGCGCGAGAGCGGTAAAGCACTGACTGCTCGGTCACCGATATGTACCGTAATCGACGCTCAACGCTGGATGTCATTGAGCTCGCAGTATTCTTCCCATTCCATGCCCAGGGCTTCGGCAACTTGAGCGTGAGCTTCAAGGCGCATGCGCTGGAGTTGCTCCGGCGACTCGGCAATCAACTCGAGCGCCAGTTCCCACGGCTCGACGCCCTGGCTCTCGGCTTCGTCCTCGAACGCCCATTGAGCCTGCTGCTTCTGCTCGGCCGCGCTCAGGTTCTTGATTTCTTCCTGCAAGGTCGGATGGCTGGCGAGGTATTTCGCCACGGCGGCGTCGTTCCAGTCCTGTGCATTCATGGCGGTGTCCTCACTGATCGCTCGTCCGGACGGCGCGTCCGGTGAAAAACCGCGATTGTGCGGCAAGGTCCGCAGAGCTTCCAGTGTGTTATCGCGGGAACATCGCGTTAGAGTGGCGTTCGACATTCCATCCACTCATGTCCGGAGGACACTCGATGATCAAGGTCAGCATCCTTTACCCGTATCAGGAAGGCGTTCGGTTCGACCACGATTATTATCTCGACCAGCACATGCCGTTGGCCCAGCGTCTGCTTGGCGACAACTGCAAGGGCTACACCGTGGACAAAGGGCTCGGCGGCGACACGCCAGATTCTCCACCGCCCTACATCGCCATGTGTCACCTGTTCTTCGACTCGCTCGAAGCTTTCCAGGCCAGCATGGGTCCTCATTCGGAACGCCTGAATGCCGATGTCATCAACTACACGGATTTGCTGCCGATCGTGCAGATCAGCGAAGTTCGGGCAGGCAGTTTCTGACCCACTCGTCAGTTTCGTTGCACTCCTGCTCCATCAAGGCCTCTCAGTACCAAGTGCGAATTCATTCGGTACACACACGGGAGGTCCATATGACCGGCAAGCCAAGCAGCGAAAACGACAACGATCTGGATTTCGATCCCGAGTCGCCTGACGCAGAAGATCCGCAGGTCGATCCTGTGGAGCCTGCAAAAACGCCTGGCAGAGAGCAGGGCAGCGACGACAAATACCCGCCCTACGACACCAAGTAGCTTGTGCAAGCCCCGACTTCGATCGGGGCTTTTTCTGGCGTCAGTTGGCTGCGTCGGCCTGGCTGGCTTCCAGATAGTCCAGCAAGTCTTCCATGCGCTGATCGCTGCCCATCCACCAGAGTTTCATGCGCGTGCCCGGCACAACTCCGCTAGGGTCCTCGACCAGTTCGCTGATCTTGTCCCGCGTCCAGACGATCCCAGAATCTTTCATGCCTGATGTGTAGACATAGCCCGGCTGCTCGCCCGCGTGTTTTCCGACGATCCCGGTCAGCGGTGGGCCGAAGGCATTGCGCGCGGACGGGCCGATCTTGTGGCATCCCGAGCACAGTTTGGTGAACACGGCTTTACCGGCTTCCGCATCGGCCAGCGCAAAATTGCAGGCCAGCAGCCCGCAAATGAACAGTGCTGCAGTTTTCATGAATGACCCATGTCGTCAGCTGTGCCTCGATCGAAACGGCGCATGCTAACGCAGCGGCGCCTTGGCAGATACCGGTAAAGGTCAACGAACTGATCGATCCGGGCCGGCATAAGTTTGAACTGACTCGTGCCTCAAGCGCTCTGTTGGGTATAGGCCGTACGCGTTGAAATCAGGAGATCTGCCATGAACTGCTATCTGTGCGGAATGACCGTCCGCGAGCTGGACGCACACCAAAATGGTGAGCATCTGGATTGCCCGGACTGCGGGGAGTACACAATATCCGGTGTCGTGCGACGAGAGTTGAGCGCCCGCGAGATCGATTACCCCCGCATGCGCGAAGACATGCATCGGCAGCGTCAGGCCAATGCCACTTCCGTCGCGCATATCGACAGCGAAAGCGTCATCTGGAAGGCTTGAGCCTGCGAGCTGATCAGTCCGTGCCAGCCGCAGCCGCAGCCGTATGTAGATGGATGGACGCTCATGGGGAGAGC
>JARDZH010000423.1 GCA_029240955.1 Pseudomonas sp.
GAGCCCGGCGCATGCCAGTCGCCACGGATGGTAAAACCGTCCTGATCCTGGTCCATATCGGCATAGGCGCAGACCGCCACACCCAGGTGCTCGCCGAGCATGCGCGTGGTCACTTCCATGATCACGTCGGCGTCGGTACTGCGCGCTGTTTCCTTGCCCAGCGCGTCCAGAAACCGCAGACGCCGTTCGTTGGTCCGCACGGTTTCTTCCGCTTCGCGGCGGGTCGTAATGTCGCTGGCGGCGCCGAACCATTCGAGAATCTGGCCGTTCTCGTCGAACAACGGCACAACACGTGACAGCGCCCAGCCCAGGCTTCCATCAAAACGGATTACCTGATGTTCCAGATTGAACGCGGTCTTGTTGCGAATCGCCTGCTCGATCGCCAGTCGGACGCCCGGCTGTTCGGCCGGCTGGATGTAGGTGTCCAGCCAGCTGCGGTCGGATCGAGCACCTCGGGCGCTGCCCCCTTGACCATCAAGCTGTCGCAGGTCGCTCCAGTCCGGAGACAGGCGATAGATTTCATCGGCGGTGGCGTTGACCAGCGCGCGAAAGCGCTGCTCGCTGTGCTGCAGGTCGCGGCGGGCCTGCACGCGTTGAGTGGTTTCAATGACGAAGGCAATCACGCCGGCCGGCGCGCCGCTTTCGTCATGGATGGGCGAATAGTCCAAGTCCATCCAGACCTGCTCCGGGCGGCCGCTGCGGTAGAGCGTCAGCTCCTGATCCTTGTAGGCCAGCGTCTGACCCGACAGCCCGACGCGCATCACCTGATCGTTGAAGTCAGCGACTTCCGGCCAGCCCTTGCGCACCTCCGAACCCAACAGCCGCGGATGACGGCCGCCGGCAAACACAGAATAGGCATCGTTGTAGATCATGATGCCCTTCTCGCCCCATAGCAGCACGATCGGCACCGGAGACGCCAGCAGCATCGCCGTTACCGTCTTGAGACTCTGCGGCCAGTCGTTGGGGGCGCCAAGACCGCTGGCGGTCCAGTCGTGCCGACGAATCAGCTCGCCAAGCTCACCGCCATCGAGGAAAAGCAGAGTGTCGGCGGTGGTTTGCTGGGTCATAGGGACTCGTGTCCGTGAAGCAACGATAGGGAATGTCTGTAGCGCGGCATCTTACAGCAAGCCGAGCCAGACAGAACGGGCGTTTGCGCATCAGCCTCATGACCGCGGCACCGGTGTCTACACGCTGCATCGGGACGGCGATTCAAACCCGCTTGTATTGCCGAGCACAGCCGGACAGAATCGCGCCCCGATCCGGCGAGGGCTGCCGGACGATGACGTTGAAGTCGGTGTTGAAGAAAGGGGCTGCGAGTGAACGAACAGACATTGTCCATGCGTCTTGAGCGCGTCGCAGCGCATATACCTCCGGGCGCGCGACTGGCCGACATTGGCTCGGATCACGCCTACCTGCCGGTGGCCCTGATGCGTCGCGGCCAGATCACAGCAGCGGTGGCTGGCGAGGTCGCGCTGACGCCGTATCAGGCCGCCAGACGCACCGTCAGTGAAAACGGTCTGGACGCGTCGATCACTGTACGACTCGCGAACGGTCTGGCGGCCATCGAGGCACATGACGAGATCACCGCCATCAGCCTGTGCGGCATGGGCGGCGAGACGATCCGGGACATTCTCGACAGCGGCAAAGCCCGCCTGAACGGCCGGGAACGTCTCGTGCTGCAACCCAACGGTGGCGAGCCGCCGTTGCGCGAATGGCTGATGGGGCATGGCTACCGCATCGTCGCCGAAGACCTGTTGCACGAAAACCGCTTCGATTACGAGATCATCGTCGCCGAGCCTTCGGGACCAGTGGTCTACACCCCCGAGGAGCTGTATTTCGGCCCGTTGCAGAGGCAGGCGCGTACCGCGGCGTTCGTCGCCAAGTGGCAGCGCGGGCTGCGCCGCAAGCAGCAGATTCTTGCCAAGCTTCAACAGACACCGCAGACCGCTGCAGGGCACAAGGTTGAGGAGATCGCACGCGAGATTCGGTGGATCGAAGAGCTGCTGGCGTCACCACTGCCTCGCTGAGAACCGCCACTCAATGCTCGTGTTCGACCTTCTCCACCGGAATGATCTGCACATGCCCGTGACGCACGCCCCGCTCGGCCATGACATGTTGCGCCAGCTCGGTGACCTGACCCGTCGGCCCCTTGAGCACTGAGACTTCCATGCAATTGCCGTGATCCAGATGCACGTGCAGCGTCGACAGGGTCAGGTCATGGTGGGCGTGGAAGGTGTTGTTCAGGCGCTTGGACAGCTCACGAGTGTGATGATCGTACACGTAGCTCAGCGTCGCGACGCAATCGGCCTGCGGATCGCTTGCCTGCGGTTCCAGCAAGCCCGCCCGCAACAGGTCGCGTATGGCCTCGGAACGACCCTGATAACCGTGCGTGCTGACGCGCTGGTCAACGGCGGCCAGCAGGTCCTCGTCCAGCGTAATGGTGACTCTCTGCATCGATAACGTCCTGCGAGTATGAGGTTTCTCCATAGACATCATACGCACCGATGAATACTCTATGCCCGCCATCATTGGGGGACATGAGTGTGAAGCAGCCACGGACCAAACAAAAGCTCGGCAACTGGATTCTGGCGTTGTGCACGGTCGCGGGCTTGTCCAGCGCCGCCTGCGCACAGTCCACCCCTCCTTCTGACGCCGCGCTGACCTATTCCTGGCCTGTGAATGCGGGGCCGCTGGACCCTAAAGGTTATTCCCCCAACCAGATGTACGCGCAGGCCATGGTCTACGAACCGCTGGTGCGTTACACCGCTGCCGGAACCGTGGAACCCTGGCTGGCAACCGGCTGGCGCATTTCACCCGACGGCAAGACCTACACTTTCACGCTGCGCGAAAACGTGAAGTTCAGCGACGGCACGGCCTTCGACGCGGCGGCTGCCAAGCATACCCTCGACGCCGTGCTTGCCAACGGCCACCGCCACCAGTGGATGGAGCTGGTCAGCACCCTGGATCGCGTGGAAGCGCCGGACGCGCATACGCTGGTGCTGGTACTCAAACACCCCTATTACCCGACGCTGCTCGAACTGGCCCAGGTTCGTCCGCTGCGCTTCGCCTCGCCTGCCGCCACACCCAGCAAGCCCATCGGCACCGGACCCTGGAAGCTGGTCGAAACCCGACGCGGCGAATACGACCGCTTTGCGCGCAACGAGCATTACTGGGGCAGTACGCCCGCCTACGCTGAAGTGCGGGTCAAAGTGATCGGCGACCCCGACAGCCGCGCGATTGCCTTGCAAACTGGCGAACTGGACTTGATTCAAGGCTCGGAGGGCGAAATCTCGCCGGGCACTTTCGTGCGCCTGCGCGATGCCGGTTTCCACACTGCGCTCTCTGCGCCGCTGGCCACCCGCACGGTGGCAATGAACACCGGCCGCGTGCCGACCAATGACCTGGCGGTGCGCCAGGCGATCAACCAGGCCGTCGACAAGGACACCCTTATCGCCAAGGTGCTGCACGGTCTGGAGCCGCGCGCCGACGCACTGTTCTCCAGCAACATGCCGTATGCCGACCTCGGCCTGAAGGCGTTGCCGTACGACCCGGCTGCCGCGCGCGCC
>JARDZH010000424.1 GCA_029240955.1 Pseudomonas sp.
TTGGTGAGCACCTGCATGCCGGGGCCCAGTTGCTCGCTGCCGACCGCTGCGTTTTCCGCATAGCCGGTGATGAACAGGGTTCTCAGCGTCGGACGGACGTCACGCCCCGCATCGGCCATCTGCCGCCCGTTCATGCCGCCGGGCAGGCCAACGTCGGTGATGAGCAGGTCGATGTGCACATCGGAACGCAACACCTTGAGCCCGGCGACGCTGTCCACCGCCTCGATCAGGGTGTAACCCAGCTCGTTCAGCACATCGGTGAGCAGCATGCGCACGGTCGGTTCGTCTTCGACGATCAGAATGGTCTCGCCGGCCTCGGCGAGGGCATGCACCGCCTGAAGCGACTGTCCGTCTTCGCTGGCCGCATCGCCATAAAAGCGCGGCAGATAGATGGCCATGGTCGTGCCCTTCCCCAACTCCGAGTGGAGCCGCACCTGGCCGCCCGACTGTTTGGCGAAGCCGTAGATCATCGACAGCCCAAGACCGGTGCCCTGGCCGATGGGCTTGGTGGTGAAGAACGGGTCAAACGCATTGGCGATGACCTCAGGCGTCATGCCTGTACCGGTGTCGGTGACGCTCAGGCACAGGTACTGGCCTTCCGGGATGTCGTGAGCGCGCGCCGTTTCCTGATCCATGCAGCGGTTGGCCGTTTCGATGACGATCCGCCCGCCTTCGGGCATGGCATCGCGGGCGTTGATGCACAGGTTCAACAGCGCGTTCTCCAGCTGGCTGGCGTCGACCAGCGCAGGCCACAGGCCGGGCGCGGCGACGGTCTCGACCGGAATGCTCGGGCCTACCGTGCGCTGGATCAGGTCGGTCATGCTCTCCATCAGCGCGTTGACATTGGTGGGCCGCGGGTCAAGGGTCTGGCGTCTGGAGAACGCAAGGAGCCGATGCGTCAGTGCAGCAGCCCGCCGTGCGGCGCCCTGCGCGGCGGCCATGTACTTGTCGACTTCGTTGAAGCGGCCCTGATCGAATCGCTTGCTCATCAGCTCAAGCGCGCCGGATATACCGGCCAGCAGGTTATTGAAGTCGTGAGCCAGCCCGCCGGTCAGTTGCCCGACCGCTTCCATCTTCTGCGACTGACGCAGCTTTTCTTCCGCTTGCATCAGTTCGGCAGTGCGGGTGGCGACGCGCTGTTCAAGGGTGTCGTTGAGCGCGCGCAGAGCCGCGTTGGCACGGTCGCGCTCGGCTTCCACGGCGCGGCGTTCCTCCACGTCGATGAGCACGCCGGGCAAACTCAAGGCGTTACCGTCCTCGTCCAGATCGACCCGCCCGTTCGCTTCAAGCCAGTAGTATTCGCCATCGGCGCGGCGTACGCGGTACTGGTGCGCGTATGCACCGCCACGAGCGAGGGCCTCGTTGATCGCCGCTTCCAGCCCGGGCAAGTCGTCGGGATGCACGGTCTCGACCACTTGCTCAAGCGCCAGCCCGTGACGACCTAGCGTCGGGTCCAGGCCAAACGAGCGCGCAAAGGCTTCATCGACCGTGAAACAATCGGTCGGAATATCCCAGTGCCAGGTGCCAATGATCGCGCCGGCGGCCAGCGCGAGCTGCACCCGCTCAATGTTGTCGCGCGCCAGCGCCTCACTGGCGCGCAGACGTTCTTCGGCGTTACGTCGCTCAGTGACGTCGCTGAAGAAAATCGCGATCTGGCGGTCGGCCGGGTCTCCCACGCTGATGGCGCGCACATCGAACCAGCGCTCGAAGTTCGACGCATAGTTCTCGAAGTTGGCCGACTCCCCGGTCTTGGCGACGTGCCCGTAAGTGTCGAACCAGAACTGTTCAAGGTCCGGTGCAAACTCGGTCACCCATTTGCCCTGCAAGTTGACGCCGGAATGACGCTCAAACGCCGGGTTGGCTTCCACAAAGCGGTAGTCGATCGGACGATCGTCCTCATCGAATTTGACCTCAACGATGGCGAACGCCGCTTCGACGGTTTCCAGAATGGTTCTGAAACGCTCTTCACTCTGGCGCAGCGCCGTTTCGGCGGTGCGCATGCGGGTCATGTCGAGCATCGCCCCAATCATGCGCACCGCCGTCCCGTCCGGATCGCGGATCACGTGCCCGCGATCCAGGACCTCGGCGTACGAGCCGTCCACCCGGCAGAACCGGTACTCCTCGCTCCACGCCGTACCGCTGCCGTCGATGACTTCATGAATGGAGGTGTAAATGCGTGCACGGTCATCGGGGTGGATCTGCTCGATCCACCAGGTCCCGGTGTTGGCGATCAAGCCGCGTGAATGACCGTACGCCTGCTCAAGCGCGTCGTTCCACAGCACCTGGTCGCCCGCGAGGTCCCAATCCCAGACCGCATCGCGGGTGGCTTTCGCCGCGAGCCGGTAACGCGTCTGGGTCTCTTCGATGGCTCGGCCTGCCAGATGCTCGGCGGTCCGGTCGCGCAGAATCTTCACGAAGCCCAGATGCGCCATGCGCTGATCGAACAGCGGCATCATCTCGCCCGACGCCCAGAACAGACCGCCGTCCTTGCGCAGATGCCAACGCTCGTCGCTGGCCCGGCCTTCGTGCAGCGCGTCGCGCATTTCCTGCTCGATGCAGCCCTGCATCCGGTCGTGCACGGTGTAGAAGCGTTCGGCGGTATGCCCGCGCATTTCATCGGCGGTCCAGCCCAGCAGGCGTTCGGCGCCGGGGTTCCAGTCGGTGATGATGCCGTCGGGACTGCTCACGATCATGGCGAAGTCGACCGCGCATTCGAAGATCGCCCGGTGCCCGGCTTCGCGCCAGGCCTGATCCGGCCAGACCTGATCCGGCCAGAGCTGATCAGGAGTGGACGGCTGTGCGCTGACCGGGCGGCAGGCATCGATCCTGCCGTCGCTCAGCGTCGCGCGCAAGCGCAAGACCTCGGCTTCGAGGTCTTCGCGGCTCATGTTTTCCAGCCTGTCTGCACTCACGCTTCATCGTTCCTGATGGCCGGACAGCTGTCCGCGGCCTTGCTTGGGGGGCAATGAAATCAGAAAAGCCGGCAATTTGCACATTTACCGGTCTGGACCGGCGATTCGAGCCTGAATGCGACCCCTCGTCTTTACCCAACCTTTACTGAATCCAGACCTGCGTTTACATCGAACCGGTGTTGAATACGTCCATGGCGAACCATTCAAGCCGCCAGAGGAGACACCATGTTTGCGAAGATGACCAAAGCCCTGCTTCTGACCGGTTGCCTGATCGGTGCTGGAACCGCCGCAGCCAGCGACCGGAGCGTGGTTGTGCCCGTGCTTGCCGGCGCCGCTGTCGGTGCTGTCCTGGCGACCGTCGTCGCCAAATCGGGTAATGACCATCATCATCGTGCGCCTCGGCATGTCGATTACCGCCCGCGGTATCAGCCGGTGGCCTATGTGCCGGTCGCCCCGCCGCCCCGCTACTACAGAGCGCCAGCGCCTCAGCATTTCCACCACCGTGGACCTGATCGCGGCCGCTACGACAATCATGGCCATCGCGGCTATCAAGATCATCGCCGCTGGTAATCCGACTGATACAACAAGGCCGCTGTAGTCACTACAGCGGCCTTTTTTGTTGTTGCGCGTTGATGCCTGGTCGCCAGCGACAGT
>JARDZH010000425.1 GCA_029240955.1 Pseudomonas sp.
ACCCTGGTCGGGTACGAGCGCGACGATATCCTCGAACTCATGGCTCATGTGCTCGCGTACGAAATCGACGCGATGCTCAAGGCAGACCGTCCGTTCGATACCCAGTGGTATGAAGCCGCTTTGCGTGCGTTGCCGGAATTGCCGCCGGAAAAATAAGCAGGGCCACCCCGGCAATAGCTCCAGACGCTGACTACACTGCAACAGCCCCCTGCCTGCGCTTCGCCCGGGGCTTTCGCGCCAAGCCGGCTCACGCGCCATCCAGGCCAGCGAGGCGTCTATCTGAAAAGTCTGGAGCACCTATGTCGTACACCCCTGAACTGGTAGCCGAACTGGAAATCCTCGCGCTGTACAACCTGGCCAATACCCAGGAGGGACTGAAGGTCCACCATGTGGCCGCACCTTCGGCCATTGCAGCTGCGCAAAGACTCTTTGAAAAAGGTCTGACCGACCACGTCGATGGCGGTTATCTGACCAGCCTCGGGCTCGAAGCGGCCAGGCATGCACAGTCGCTGCTGACCATTCTCAACGTATCCACAGAGACCGCCTGAACATCGCAGGGCCGCCACGAAAAAGTGTGACGGCCCCTTCATTTCGCGGATAATCGGTCGATATAAAAAATTGGCGTCAGAAAACCAACCCGACCGAATCTGCATCCTGGCGGCTGTCTCTTCTGCGCCATCTTGCTCACTTCTTCAATGCCTGCTCGGCCAGATGCCATGAGTTGCGATGACGCATAACCTTGAAATCCGCCCCGACCTGGATGAGGGCATCGACCGCAAGGTGCTCAGCCAGTTACGTAACCGCTTCCTGACTCTCAATGACGGGCGATATGCGCGCGCCATGGAAGGTCTGTCGACCCGCCAGCAGACCGTTCTGACACTGCTGCCGCTGTTTTTTCACGTCAATCACCCACTGCTTCCCGGCTATGTGTCGAGCAGCACGCCTGCGGGTGTGTCGCACTATGAACCCGACGCGCTGGCGCTGGCCGAAGCGCAGCGCCTTACTCGCTCGTTTTCCTACAAGACGCGTCGCGGTAACCCTCCGCAGCCGATTCACGGCCTGTTTCTGATGGGCAGTCTGGGCACTCTGGCTCAGGCGGATCAGAGCGACATGGATGTGTGGGTCTGCCACGATTCCGACCTGTCGCCGGATGCGATTCTGGAGTTGCGTCGCAAATGCCAGGCGCTGGAAGCGTGGGCCGCCACAATGGGGGCCGAGGCGCATTTCTTTCTGATCGATCCGCAGCGTTTCAAGGCGGGTGACCGCGATGGTCAGCTCAGCTCGGATGACTGCGGGACCACCCAGCACTACCTGCTGCTGGACGAGTTCTATCGCACCGCGATCTGGCTGGCCGGACGCACGCCCATGTGGTGGCTGGTGCCGGTCTATCAGGAAGACAGCTACGACGATTACACCCACACGCTTTTGTCCAAGCGCTTCATTCGCGCTGACGAAGTGCTCGACCTCGGCCCGATGGCGCAGATCCCGCCCGGGGAATTCGTTGGCGCGGGATTGTGGCAATTGTTCAAAGGCATCCAGTCGCCCTACAAGTCGGTACTCAAGCTGCTCCTGATCGAGGTCTATTCCAGTGAATACCCGAGCGTGCAATGCCTGAGTCTGCGCTTCAAACAGGCCGTGTTCGCCAACCGGCTGGATCTGGATGAGCTTGATCCCTACATGGTGGTCTACCGCCGGATCGAGGAGCATCTGCAGGCGCGCGGCGAGACCGAAAGACTGGAGCTGGTACGTCGCAGCCTCTATCTGAAGGTCAACCGCAAGCTCACCGGGCCCGCTCGACAGCGCAGCAACAGCTGGCAGCGTCAGTTGCTGGGGCGACTGACTCATGAGTGGCACTGGGATGAACGCCAGCTCGCCCTGCTCGACAGTCGCAGTCAGTGGAAAGTCCGCCAAGTGGCCAGCGAACGCCGGTCGCTGGTGAATGAACTGAATTTCAGCTACCGATTCCTGACCCTGTTCGCCCGTCTGCAGAACATTGAAAGCTCGATCAACACCCGGGACATGACGGTGCTCGGCCGCCGTCTCTACGCCGCGTTCGAGCGCAAGGCCGGCAAGGTGGAATTCATCAACCCCGGTATTGCACCGGATCTGGCCGAAGACACGCTCACGCTGGTGCAGTCGCCCAACAAGCGCGAGCCGGGCAAGCATCAGTGGGCTTTGTACAACGGCAACCTGACTGTGCATGAGTGGGAAAACTTCTCGCCGATCAAGCGCAGCCGTGAGCTGCTTGAGTTGCTGACCTGGTGCCATCGCAACAACGTCATCGACACCACAACCAGGCTGGCGCTGCACCCGGGCGTCAGCGATCTGACCGAGTTCGAACTGTTCAACCTCTTGGGTGCGCTGCAACAGACGATTGCCTTGCCGTTGCCCGAGGTCAGCGACGAGGTGCTGCTCAGGCCCAGCGGGCCGAAGGAAATTCTGCTGCTGGTCAATGTCGGTGTCGATCCGCTGCGTCATCATCGCGACCTGAACATTCTGATGACCACCGAGCGCACCGACTCGCTCAGCTACGCCGGAGTTCGCGAAAATCTGGTGCTGACGCTGGATCAGATCACGCTGAACAGCTGGAACGAGACCTCGGTCAGCCGCTTTGATGGCCCGCACGCGTTGCTCGATTGCATCAGCGAGCTGCTCGGCAGTCTGAATGAAAGCCAGATCAAACCGCATATTCGCGTGCGCTGCTTCTGTCACAACCGCGCTTCGGCCATCGCCCAGCGTGTGGAAGAGCTGGTGAGCACGGCGCGTCTGCTGCATGCCAGACGTTTGAATCACCGCTACCTGATTCAGGTTCAGCAGCAGTATCACGTGCTGGAAATGCGGCCTGAGCAGGTCACTCATGTGGTGGTCAACAGTTTGCCGGGGTTGTTCACGTACCTGGGTGAAGAGCTGGCGCGCTACAGCCCGTTGCACTTGGATCCGCAGGCGCTGGATGACCACGATCTGGCGCTGATCCTGCCATTCGGGCAGCCGGAGTGTATTCAGGTGTTCTACCGGTTGAGCGAGACGGAAGCCGATCTTTATGTGCTCGATGAGCACAACGCTCTATGGCACCAGAAGCTGCCGTATCACGATGAACAAAGCCTGCTGATGCCGCTGCAACGCTTTCTGCATTCGCTGGTGTACCGCCGTGGCGCATCAATGCCGCTGGATAACCCGGTCGAGCCTGTATTGCTGGAGACTTTGTATTATCAGGTGCTGCCGTCTGGAACGGGACGCGCTCGACGCGTTGAAACACGCGCGGCACCGACGGCTGCACACAAGCCGTTTTACGACGTACAGGCGATCATCGAAGAAACCTCGCCGGGTCAGCTCAGCGTGACGCTTTATTGCGATAACAGCGAATATTCCGAGCTGGAGTACGGCGATCAGCTCTACGCCGAAGTTGCCCGGCAGATCCTCGCCAGACGACGTGAGCCCGCGCGTTACCGCTGTTACATCACCGACCTGGATCTTTCAGGCCTGCTCGACGACCGGCACGGCCAGAGCATTCTGTACCTGCGTCACAAGGCTCAGCTGGAAAAGCTGCTGAATGA
>JARDZH010000426.1 GCA_029240955.1 Pseudomonas sp.
GGGAAGCCCGCAGGGCCCTAGCCCGGAGCAATGCCTTTGCTTACTTTGCGCGAAAGCAAAGTGAGTCGGCCGTAAGGGCCGAAACCCAGAGGCGCAGCAAACGCGATAACGGATATGCCCACAGACAGCAGCCACCCCACCACCGCAGGTCGCGGGCAAGCGCGCCTACCTGGCAATCACCCACAAAAAAGGGCAGCCTCATCGCTGGCTGCCCTCGTTATCACCCCAACCCGAAATCAGTCAGTCTCGATACGCGAATGTTTGCGGGTGTCTTTCATGGTGATATACACCAACAGCGAGCACGCAATACAAGCGGTCACGTACCAGTAGTACCCCGTCTCCATACCAATACTCTTGAACCAGAGCGCGATGTATTCAGCGGTACCGCCGAAGATCGACACAGTCAGAGCGTACGGAAGACCCACGCCCAGCGCGCGGATTTCAGTCGGGAACAGCTCGGCTTTGACCACAGCGTTGATCGACGTGTAGCCACTGACAATGATCAGCGCCGCCATGATCAAAAAGAACGCGCCCCACCAGGTTTGAATGGTGTGCAATGTGGTCAGGATCGGCACGGTGCAGATCGTACCAAGCACACCGAAAGCGATCAGGATCGGACGACGGCCGATCTTGTCGGACAGCCCGCCCACCAACGGTTGCAGACACATGAACAGGAACAGCGTAGCAGCCGAAATGGTGGTCGAGTCGCTGATGCTCATGCCGACGGTGTTGACCAGGTACTTCTGCATGTACGTGGTGTAGGTGTAAAACGCCAGCGTTCCGCCCATGGTCAGGCCGACCACGGTCATCAACTCTTTGGGATGACGCAGCAACGTGCGCATCAGGCTTTCTTCGCGTTTTGTCTTCTCCTTGCGAGTGAACGACTCGGTTTCTTCCATGCCGCGACGCAGGAACAACGCCACTACTGCGCAGAGCGCGCCGATGGCGAACGGAATGCGCCAGCCCCACGAATGCAACTGCTCGGTGGTCAGCGTCTGTTGCAGCACGATCAAAACAGCCAGCGCGATGAGCTGCCCGGAAATCAGCGTGACGTACTGAAAGCTGGAGAAGAAACCCCGACGCTCTTTGGTCGCCATTTCACTGAGGTAAGTTGCCGAGGTGCCGTATTCGCCACCCACAGACAGACCTTGCAGAAGGCGGGCCAGCACCAGCAGGATCGGCGCGCCGACGCCGATGGTTTCATAGCCTGGAGTCAGGGCAATGATCAGCGAGCCGAAGCACATCAGCAGCACCGATGCCATCAACGCAGCCTTGCGTCCTTTGTAGTCAGCGTACAGCCCCATCAACCAGCCGCCGATCGGGCGCATCAGGAAACCGACCGCGAAGATGGCGGCGGTGTTGAGCAGTTGGGCGGTACTGTCGCCTTTGGGAAAGAAGACCTTGGCGAAATAAAGCGAGAACGCCGCGTACACGTACCAGTCGTACCATTCGACCATGTTGCCGACCGATCCGCTGAAGATCGATTTAAGGCGGCTGGAGGTGGTTTTTTCGGCAGGGCGGGCGCCCGCCGAGTCCTTGGGAAGGGAGTTGGAAATTTCCATGGTGGTCCTTGCAGTCATTATTTTTAGAAGGGCACTGTTGGCCGTGGCGATCCCCTCAAGAGAGCGCCGTGCAAGTGCTATAGCAGGACCTGTGCCAGACTCAGAAAGCCTGTGCTAGAGGGGGGTATCACTGGCTGATAGGCGGAAATCCGCTCATCAAGGAAATTTCCTAAGCGGAAACTCGCTGATCCGGCCCGCATCGCAGACGGCCGGACCCGCACAGTGGTAAACGACGGTCAGATAACCGCGAGTTCGGCATCGCGCCGGGCGACCTTTTGCAGCATCGCCGCAAGGTCTTCGGCCGAATAGGGCTTTTGCAAAAGATCGAAGCGGTGTTCTTCCTCAGGCGGAAGATGCGCCAGGTCACTGCTGTAGCCGGTCGTCAGCACCACCGGCAACCACGGATACAGCGCTTCGATGCGGGCATGCAGTTCAATGCCGCTCATGCCCGGCATTGCGATATCCGAAAACACGACATGGAACTGGTCCGGGTTGCCCGCCAGCTCGGCCAGCGCCTCCTGCGCGCTGGTGACCCAATGCACTTGGAAGTCGAGCTGTTCCAGTACCGGCCGGGTGAAAATGCCGATGTTCTGGTTGTCCTCCACCATCAGAATACTGAGACCGGGCGTGGCGACGAGTGCTTGTGGGTTGTCCTCGGCAAACGTGTCGGGGTCCAGCGGCACACTTGGCAGGCAGAGTGTGAAGCAGCTTCCCTGACCCAGTTCACTGTCGACCAGCACCTCGCCGCCCGATTGCTTGGCAAAGCCGAACACCTGCGACAGGCCCAGCCCAGTGCCCTGGCCGACGCCTTTGGTGGTGTAGAACGGCTCGAAGATCACGCCGAGTTTGTCCGGCGCGATGCCTGTGCCCGTGTCGGTCAGGGAGACGGTTACGTATTCCTGCGCATCCGCGTCCGCGCCGAATGCAGCGGCAGACTCCGGCGTGGAGCAGCGCGACCGTTCAACCTTGATATGCAGGGTGCCCGCGCCGGCCATCGCGTCGCGCGCGTTGACCACCATGTTCACCAGCGCAGTGTCGAACTGGCTGCCGTCGGCGAAGATAAAGAAGGGTTCCTCAGGTACATCGATATGCACCTGTATACGCGGGCCGGTCAGGGTGTCCATCATTTCGCCGATGCGCATGACGCTCTGGCCGACATCGAACACTTCGGGCTGCAGCGCCTGGCGTCGGGCGAACGCCAGCAACTGAGCGGTCAGCCGCGCGGCGCGGTCCACGGTGCTGGAGATGGCTTCGACGTACTTGAGGCGCCGGTCTTCCGCAAGGTTGGCCGGACGCAACAGGTCGCTGCACGAGCGAATGACCGTCAGCAGGTTGTTGAAGTCATGGGCGACGCCGCCGGTCAGTTGGCCGATGGCTTCAAGCTTCTGCGACTGGCGCAAGGCTTCTTCGGATACCCGCAGCGCATCATCGGCTTCCACCTGGGCCTGAATGTCACGGCCTACGGCATGGATGAACTGCTGGTCCGGCACCGCCGTCCAGGCGATGGTCCGCCACGAGCCGTCCCGATGGCGATAGCGGTTCTTGAAGTCGGGAATATAGCTGCCGTGTTCCAGGCCCTGCATGGCGGCGCGGGTGCTGGCCAGGTCATCCGGGTGAACCAGATCCAGAAACTGACCGCCCGGCAATTCGTCTTCGGCCCAGCCAAGCGCTCTGGTCCAGGCCGGATTGACGGCTGTGATGATCCCGTCGAACTGCGCGACCAGCATCAGATCGGTGGACAGCCGCCAGATCCGGTCCCGATCCTCCGTGCGTTCGAGGACTCGCTGTTCCAGCGAATCGTTCAGGGCGCGCAGCGCCTGCTGGGCATCGCGCAGTTCGGTCATGTCACGGGACACGCACAGAATCTTGTCGGGCTCGCCCGCCTTGTCGAAGATCGGGCTGACCTGCACATGCCACCATTTCACGTTGCCCGCCATGGTCTGCGCTTCACCCATGAAGCTCATGCTCTGACCCGCCTTGGCAGCCGC
>JARDZH010000427.1 GCA_029240955.1 Pseudomonas sp.
CCACGGCGTCACGGCTGGTGCCGGCGTCCGAATTGGGGTCCAGCACAGGCTCAAGCATCAAGGAAGGCGAGGGTGTGGTTTTCATTGCTCGCTCCGTTTTTTCAGCAGACCGATCACGCCCTTGGGCAGATACAGGGTGACGATGATGAACAGTGCACCCAGGAAGAACAGCCAGTATTCAGGGAAAGCCACGGTGAACCAGCTCTTCATCCCGTTGACCAGACCTGCGCCCAGCAGCGGGCCGATCAGCGTCCCGCGCCCGCCCAAAGCGACCCAGACCGCAGCCTCGATGGAGTTGGTCGGCGACATCTCGCTCGGGTTGATGATGCCCACTTGAGGCACGTACAGCGCGCCGGCCAGACCGCACAGCACCGCGCTGAGCACCCAGACGAACAGCTTGAAACCGCGTGGATCGTAGCCGCAGAACATCAGGCGGTTTTCCGCATCGCGCAACGCGGTGAGCACCCGACCGAACTTGCTTTGCGCCAGACGCCAGCCCGCATACAGGCTCGCCACCAGCAGAATCACCGTTGCCAGAAACAGCACCGCGCGGGTGCCCTGAGAGCTGATGCTGAAACCCAGAATGCTGCGGAAGTTGGTGAAGCCGTTGTTGCCGCCGAACCCGGTCTCGTTGCGGAAGAACAGCAGCATCCCGGCAAAAGTCAGGGCCTGAGTCATGATCGAGAAGTACACGCCCTTGATCCGCGAGCGGAAGGCGAAGAACCCGAACACCAGCGCCAACAGTCCGGGCGCGAGCACCACCAGACACATGGCCCACAGGAAGTTGTCCGTGCCGGCCCAGTACCACGGCAGTTCGGTCCACGACAGAAACGTCATGAACGCAGGCAGGCCGTCGCCCGCCGCTTCGCGCATCAGGTACATGCCCATCGCGTAGCCGCCGAGGGCGAAGAACAGGCCGTGACCCAGCGACAGCAGTCCGGCATAGCCCCACACCAGATCCAGCGCCAGGGCGACAATGGCGTAGCACAGGATTTTGCCAACCAGCGTCAGCGTATACGCCGAGACCTGAAAGCTGTTGTCGGCAGGCAGCAAGGAGAGCAGCGGCATGGCGAGCAGAATCGCCAGCACGACGATGCCTACGGTAAGCGTCCCTTTGGGGCCGACCTTTTGTGCAGCAGTGACCATCAATGGCTGGCTCATCAGTCGATCACCCGTCCCTTGAGCGCGAAAAGACCTTGCGGACGTTTCTGGATAAACAGAATGATCAGCGCCAGGATCAGGATCTTGCCCAACACCGCGCCGATCTGTGGTTCGAGGATCTTGTTGGCGATACCCAGCCCGAATGCGGCCATCACGCTGCCGGCCAATTGGCCGACGCCGCCGAGCACTACGACCAGGAACGAATCGATGATGTAGCTCTGGCCCAGATCAGGGCCGACGTTGCCGATCTGGCTCAGCGCGACACCGCCCAGACCTGCAATGCCGGAGCCTAGCCCGAACGCCATCATGTCGATGCGTCCGGTCGGCACGCCGCAGCAGGCTGCCATGTTGCGGTTCTGGGTCACGGCGCGAACGTTGAGGCCAAGTCGCGTCTTGTTCAGCAGCAGCCAGGTCAGCACTACCACGAACAGCGCGAACGCGATGATCACGATGCGGTTGTAAGGCAACACCAGATTCGGCAGCACCTGAATGCCGCCGGACAGCCATTCGGGGTTGGCGACTTCGACGTTCTGCGCACCGAATGCCAGACGTACCGCCTGAATCAGCATCAGGCTGATGCCCCAGGTGGCGAGCAGGGTTTCCAGCGGGCGGCCGTAAAGATGGCGGATGATGGTGCGCTCCAGCGCCATGCCGATCAGCGCCGTCACAAAGAACGCAACCGGCAAGGCAACCAGCGGGTACAGCTCAAGCGCCCCCGGCGCATAGCGCTGGAACATCAGCTGCACCACATAAGTGGAGTAGGCGCCCAGCATCAGCATTTCGCCGTGAGCCATATTGATCACGCCCAGCAAGCCGAAGGTGATCGCGAGGCCCAGAGCGGCCAGAAGCAGGATCGAGCCCAGCGACATGCCGCTGAACGCCTGGCCAAGGACTTCGCCGATGAACAGTTTGCGATTGACCTGCGCCAGGCTGGTTTCGGCTGCGATACGCACCGAGGCATTGGTTTCCACGCCCGGGGCCAGCAGCGATTCGAGCCGCGTCCGTGCGAGCGGGTCGCCGGTTTCACCCAGCAGGCGCACGGCTGCAAGGCGCACGCTCGGGCTGGTGTCGACCAGTTGCAGGTTGGCGAGCGCCAGCGTCAGGGCGTCTTTCACGCTCTGATCGGTTTCCGCTGCGACCCGCTGGCCGAGAAACTCAAGCTGTGCGGGGCGCGCACTTTTCTGCAATTGCCGGGCGGCGTTCAGACGCAGGCCTGCATCCGCGCCCAGCAGTTGATGGCTGGCCAGCGCGGTTTCGGTCAGGCCGCGCAGCCGGTTGTTCATGCGCACTTTGCGCGGTTCATCGGGGGTTGCTGCATCGGCCGCAGCCGGCGCATCGGGGTCTGCCGCAACGAAGCCACCGTTGACCTCGATGAAGGCACGTTTGCTGCTGTCGGCGGCAACGCGACCGTCGCTCAACGCTTCGAGCAGTTCGACACGCTGCGGCGAAGGGTTTGCGGCCCAGTTTTCGAGCAGTTCTGCCTGTTGCGCCGAACTGGCGGCGACAAAATCCCCGGCGTCGCTGGCCTGTGCCGCAATGGGCAGTGACACAATCAGCAGCAGGAGGAAACGGTAAAAGGTGTTAAGCATGGCGAGAGGCCTGGTTGATGTATTGCTCTGCCTCCTGCAGGAGCGACCTTGGTCGCGAAGGCGGATTATCAGGCGAACAATCTACGTGGCCTGACACCCCCCTTTGCGACCAACGTCGCTCCTGCGGGATCCGGGATGGCTCTGCCTCTTAGTTGCTCTTCACAGGCGTCTCAGGCTTCTTGTCGTTGCCTGGAATGTACGGGCTCCACGGCTGAGCACGGATCGGCTCTTTGGTCTGCCACACCACGTTGAACTGTCCGTTCTCTTCGACTTCACCGATCATCACCGGCTTGTGCAGGTGGTGGTTGGTCTTGTCCATGGTCAGGGTGAAGCCGGACGGCGCGGCGAAGGTCTGGCCGGCCATCGCGGCACGTACCTTGTCGACGTCGGTGGACTTGGCTTTCTCGACCGCCTGCGCCCACATATGGATGCCGACATAAGTGGCTTCCATCGGGTCGTTGGTCACAGCCTTGTCGGCACCTGGCAGGTTTTTCTTCTTGGCATAGGCTTTCCAGTCCGCCACGAACTTCTTGTTGGCCGGGTTTTCCACGGACTGGAAGTAGTTCCAGGCGGCGAGGTGGCCAACGAGCGGTTTGGTGTCGATGCCGCGCAACTCTTCTTCGCCGACCGAGAAGGCTACGACTGGTACGTCGGTGGCTTCCAGCCCCTGGTTGGCCAGTTCCTTGTAGAAGGGCACGTTGGAGTCGCCATTGACGGTGGAGATGACCGCTGTCTTGCCGCCCGCCGAGAATTTCTTGATGTTGGCAACGATGGTCTGATAATCGGCGTGGCCGAACGGG
>JARDZH010000428.1 GCA_029240955.1 Pseudomonas sp.
GCTTCATCGACGGCCTGCCCGACGCCCATTGACGGCGGAAAACCGTCCCCGCCCTTCAGACTCCGGGATTGCGGCCGATAGCGGGTGTGCTGGCACTGCGTTTGCTGCGCAGGGCCATGGACAGGATCACCGTTAATGACCGACACCACTACCATGACCGACACTGCCGAAGAAGCCGCCAAGGCCGAAGCCGCGCAACCCCTGCTGCCGTGGGAAGACGTACAGCCGGAGCACTTCCAGATGCTGCGCCTGTCGCCGCTGGCCACCGACCGCGCGACCGGCGGACGGCCGCTGCGCTTCGTGCAGTTCGGCCGCGCCGAACGCCACAGCAAGGCACTGAGCCTGCTGCGCATCAACATCCAGCTGCCGGGGCAGCGGGTGCGCAAGGAACAGAACAATCTCGACATCTGGGTCGACCATGAAAAGCGCATGGTCCGCTTCGGGCCTGAGTCAGGTCTGCAGATCGAGCCCTGGAACCGGGGCATCGGCCGCTTTCTGATCGCTCACGGCGTTCACTGGGCGCAGAAAAAATGGTCTTCGTACAAGATCGAAGGCGTACCGCTGGCAAGCAAGGACGGTCTGAACGAAGACACCCGCCTGCGCCGCGATCACTTCCTGCGTACGCTGGGTTTCGAGGTGGTCTACGCCGACGCTCAGCACATGAAGGGCAGCATCAAAGACGTACACGTCGGCAATCTGCACAGCACCTGGAACAACGACAAGGTGCAGATCATCGAGATTCTTGAAGCCGCGCAGATGCTGGAAGTGGCAGAAAAGAATCTGACCGAGCAGGAAGTGACGATCCGCAAGCACGAGGATCGCGTCAGCAAGTACAAGCGTGAGGACAGCGGTCTGCGCTTCACCATCGCCTGCCTCGTCACCTTTGCGGTGTTTCAGGCCGGTCTTCTGATCTGGATCGCGACGCACCGCTGATCCATGGCTGAACGGGGCTGATATCAGCCCCGTTGCTCAAGTCTTTCAGACTCGCGAAGCGAACAGCGCCTGATGCTCGCGGCACTGTTCGGCGGTCAGCATGAACACGCCGTGGCCGCCGCGCTGGAAGTCCAGCCAGGCAAAATCGACTTCCGGGTACAGCGCCTGGACGTGCACCTGGCTGTTGCCCACCTCGACGATCAGCAGACCTTTCTCGGTCAGATGATCCGCCGCCTCGCTCAGCATGCGCCGAACCAGATTCAGACCGTCATTGCCGCACGCCAGTGCCAGCTCGGGCTCATGCTGGTATTCGTCCGGCATGTCGGCGAAATCTTCCGCGTCGACGTAAGGCGGATTGGACACGATCAAGTCGAAGCGCTGGCCCGGCAGGCCGTCGAAGCCGTCGCCCTGCACGGTGAACACGCGGTCTTCGACGCCGTGGCGCTCGATGTTCTGGTTGGCGACTTCCAGCGCGTCGTAAGACAGATCCGCCAATATCACTTCGGCCTCGCGGAACACGTCTGCACAGGCGATCCCGATGCAACCCGAGCCGGTGCACAGATCGAGGATTCGCGCCGGTTCCGCACCCAGCCACGGGGCGAAACGGTCTTCGATCAGTTCAGCGATCGGCGAGCGCGGGATCAGCACGCGGTCGTCGACGATGAACGACATCCCGCAGAACCAGGCTTCGCCCAACAGATAAGGCGTCGGAACGCGCTCGTCGATGCGACGTTTGATCAGACGCTGCAGCTCGGCGATCTCATCGACCTCCAGTCGGCAGTCCAGATAGCCGTCGGCGATTTCCCAAGGCAGGTGCAAAGCGCCGAGCACCAGTTGCCGCGCTTCGTCCCACGCGTTGTCAGTGCCGTGCCCGAAAAACACATCTTCCTCGTGAAACCGGCTGACGGCCCATCGAATGTGGTCGCGCACGGTACGCAAGCGGGAAGTGATCATGGGGCAAACTCCTTGGGGAACGACAGGCCTGGTGGCAGATCCGGGCTCAAATGACGATGCGCGATTGGCATCCGGCTGACGTGGAAGTTTCTATCATTGCGCTCGTATCATCAAGGCAAACAGCCAGCAGACCGGCGCTGCAAATGCTCTGCAGGCCAGAAAAACCGTGGCCTGTGATCGTTGCGATTCACAGAACGGCTCAGCCAGAGGACAATGTGACAAAAGCCCCACCCCGAGGAGCACCCGGATGTCCCCCATCAAGACCATGTTTCAACTCAGCGGCCGTGTACATGCGCCGGCCAGTCTGAGCAACGCCACGTTGATCATCATCGACGCCCAGAAAGAGTACCTCAGCGGCCCGTTGGCCCTGACCGGCATCGACGAAGCACTGGCCAACATCGGTCTTCTGGTTGCCAAGGCCCGAGCGGTCAAATGCCCGATCGTGCATGTGCGCCACCTGGGTACCGTGGGCGGTCTGTTCGACCCGCAAGGCGAACGCGGTCAGCTGGTGCCGGAGCTCGTGCCGCAGGGCGATGAGCATCTGGTGGAGAAGCGCCTGCCGAATGCCTTCAACGGGACGGGACTGCATGAACTGTTGCAAAGCCTGGGGCACCTGGACCTGATCTTCTGCGGGTTCATGAGCCATTCGAGCATCAGCACCACCGTGCGCGCCACCAAGGACTATGGTTATCGCTGTACGCTGGTCGACGACGCCTGTGCCACCCGCGACTTGCCAAGTCCGCAGGGCGTGGTCAGCGCACACGTGGTACACCGCACCGAAATGGCGATCATGGCCGACAATTTCGCCACACTGGCACTGACTCAGGACCTGATCTGAGGCGTTTTGCAAAGCGGGTCATGCGAACCGGCTCGCATAACCGCCCATCCATTGCCGCCGCTGCACGGCTCGCGCCGGGGAACCCCGGCCGCCGCTTCGGGTCAGACCGCCGATAACGATCCGATACCCTCCCGATACCTGCAGAGGATAGATGAATGAAGATATCCGACGGTTTCGACGCTCGCCGCCTTCGTCCAAAAGGCCGGCGCAACTGGGGGATGCGTATCGTCATGCTGCTCGCTGCGCTGCTTGCCATGGGCGGCGTGCTGTTGATGCTGGCCGGCATTTCCGGTCTGATCGGCCACCCCAAGGCGCTGGGTGACCTGGACGCCAGTCCTGGGGGTGCTGCGGTCATCGCGGCGATCGGCCTGGTCGTTCTGTATCTGGGCATCGCGCTGTGGCGTCGCTGCCGCAGACGTCGGCGTCAGGCACATGGTCTGAGCATGTCGGCGCATCTGATGAAAAAACACGACTGACCTCCCCCTCCTGCCCGGTTAAACTAGCCTCCTTCGCGGAGGCCTCATGCAAGACGACGATTTTTCCCTGTTCAGAAACGAAACGCGTGGCGTCAAGCCGCTCAAGCACGAGCACGCCGACGTCGGCAAACCCAAGGCAGATCGCAAGCTGTTGGCCAGACTGCGGCAATCGGCGACGGTGCGCACCGATTCGGTGACCGTTGACGGGCTGTCCGACCAGTTCGTGATCGACGTCGGTCCGGAAGACGTTCTGCACTGGTCGCGCGATGGCGTTCAGGAAGGCCAGATGCGCAAGCTCAAGCTGGGTCAGATCAGTTTTGAAGGCAGCCTGGACTTGCA
>JARDZH010000429.1 GCA_029240955.1 Pseudomonas sp.
CCCGAACCGCCGTGAGACTGCTTGATGGTGACGCTGTCGTCCGGGTGAGCGGCCTTCCAGTGCTTGGCGAATTCAGCGTTGTATTCCTGATACAGCTCGCGAGTCGGGTCGTAGGACACGTTCAGCAGCTCGTAATCCTTGGCGACAGCGGAACCTGCGAAAACCGCGCTGGCCAGAGCGGCCAGGGCAAAACGGCGAATGGACATGAGTTGAAGCTCCTGGAGAATCTCGGTATTGGCTTTTGATTTTCGTCGCGCGTCAGTGCCGCATTCGGCCTGGCGCGCTGCTGTTTCGGGAACTGCTGTTTCGGGGTACGTCAGGAGTCAAAGGAAAGCCCTCCGGTGAACCAGTCGGGTTACTGCGTCAGCTCGGCTTGGAACCGGAGTTCTGCAAGCGAAACTTCTCTTTGCGTTCGATCTGCACCACTTGGGCGTTGTGCACAGTGATTTCGACGGCGCCAAAACGCAGGTCCCGCAACGCACTCTGAATCTCACGCAGAATCGCTGCTTCGTCCTGACCGTCAACACTACGTAGAGATGCGCTCATAATCGTATTCCTTGAAATTGGGTAAGCCCGCCAGCGCGACTGGAAGCGATGGCCTTCGGCGTAGCAGCGATATTAGAGACACAAAGATATTCTTAAAAAGACTATTTAAGAATGCAGATATAACCAGAAGTGATTAACAGTAGGTGATTTGGCCGAGGCGCATTGCACGCCCCGGCGGCTCTGGGTGAGAACTGTCAGCTGGACGCTGGCATGAATTCCGGCGCGCTTGCCCAATCGATCCGATCAGCCGGCATCGGGCGCGCAAACCAGTAGCCCTGCCCAAACTGGCAGCCGTTTTCCAGCAGAAACGCAGCCTGATCCGCCTGCTCGACGCCTTCCGCGAGCACGCGCATGTTCATGCTCCTCGCGAGCGCGATGACCGCCCGTACGATCGAGATGTCGTCATCGCCTTCAGGCAGACCTGCGACAAAGCCTTGATCGATTTTCAGCTTTTGTACCGGCATCCGCTTGAGTCGCAGCAGCGACGAGTAGCCTGTACCGAAATCGTCTATCGCAAGGCTCACGCCCAGCCCGCGCAAGCGGTGCATCTGTTCGATGGCCTGTTCAGGATCGTCCATGACTGCGCTTTCGGTGATCTCCAGCTCCAGAAACGCTGGATTCAGCCCGCTGTGTTCAAGCGCCTGCGCCACTCTGACGTCGAGATCGCCGTGGGTGAACAGGCGACTGGAAACGTTTACCGCCACAAACGAAACCTGCACGCCCCCTGCCAGCCACTGCTGCATCTGCCCGCATGCAGTGCGCAGCACCCAGGCGTCAATGTCTGCGATCAGCCCGCTCTGTTCGGCGATGGGAATGAATTCGGCTGGCGAGACCATGCCGCGCTGCGGATGCTGCCAGCGTACCAGCGCTTCGACGCCACGGATTCTGCGCGTTGCAAGGTCATGGATCGGCTGATAGAACACCCGCAATTCCTGCTGCTCGATCGCGCGGCGCAGCTCGGTGGCCAGTTCCACTCGATGCTGCGCATGAGCGGTCAGCTCCTGGGTGTAAAGCGCATAGCCTTCGCGCCCGTTGCTCTTGGCCTTGAACAGCGCGGAGTCAGCATTGCGCAGCCATTGCCCGGCATCCTGCGCGTCGTGCGGGAACAGGCTGATGCCGATACTTGCGGTGATAAACAGTTGATGCCCGTCCAGCAGGAACGGTTCTTTGAACGCATCGAGCATGCGTTGCGCAAGGGCCGCAGCCTGGACCACTTGCTGACAATTTCTCACCAGCAACCCGAACTCATCGCCACCCAGCCGCGCCAGCGTCAGCTCGCTGTCGAACAGGCTCCTGAGCCGATCCGCGACCGCTTTGAGCACTTCATCACCCAGCGTATGGCCCAGGCTGTCGTTGATGTTTTGAAAGTGATCAAGGTCGATCAGCAACAGCGCACAACTCCGTCTGCTGGAACGCGCCGTTACCAGCGCCTGAGCGGTGCGGTCGGTAAACAGCAGGCGGTTGGGCAGCTGGGTCAGGGCATCGTAATGCGCCAGCTGAGTGAGTTCTTGTTCAGAGCGCTTGATGGCCGTCAGGTCGGAGAACACCGCCACGAAATGCTTGAGCTGGCCGCTTTCATCCTTGATGCCGCGAATGCTTTGCCACTGCGGGTAGATTTCACCGCTCTTGCGCCGATTCCAGATCTCGCCGCTCCACTGTCCGGCGGTGAGTATCGAGCCGTACATCTGCTGGTAGAACTCAGGACCATGCCGGCCGGACTTGAACTTGCTCGGGTTGAAACCCAGCACTTCCTCGGGCTGGTAGCCGGTGATGTCGACAAACGCCCGGTTGACGTGAATGATCCGTCCACTGCCATCGCACACGAGCACACCTTCGTGCGTGCTGTCGAAAACGGCCCAACCCAGGCGCAGTTGCTCGCTTTCTTCGTCCTGGCGCGAGCGCACCGCGCCGGATGCCTTTCGCGTGACGAAGATCACCTGCATGGTGAGCAGCAACCAGGCCAGACCACTCATCCGCTCCCACAGCGCCAGCTGCGCCGGGTCAACGATGTAAGGCAGAGCAAGAGCGCTTGTTGACCACCAGACAATGGTCAGCAAACCATACAAAAGCGCCATCCACAGCGCGTTACGAGATGAATCCGACATAAGACAGCGAAAAACCTTACGAAAGAAACGGATTATAAAGTAAGAAACATCCTGCGACGCTTATCTATCAGTGCGACTGGTTTTCTCGGCAGGCTCAGAGATAATGGCGCTGTTACATTTTTCTTCACGAGTGTCTTCTCGAGGGCCCAACAGCCTATGTGGTACAACGGTTTGCTCGACCTTTCCGTCTGGCAGGTAATAGCAGTCACGCTGGCAATGACCCACGTGACGATTGTCGGAGTGACGGTCTATCTTCACCGCTATTCGGCGCACCGCTCTCTGGAGCTGAATGCCGGGCTCAAACATTTCTTCCGTTTCTGGCTGTGGCTCACCACGGCGCAGAACACCCGTGAGTGGACTGCCATCCACCGCAAGCATCACGCAAAATGTGAAACAGCCGACGACCCGCACAGCCCTGTGGTGAAGGGTTTGTCCACGGTCCTGCGCAAAGGCGCCGAGCTGTATCGCGAAGAAGCGCGCAACGAGGACACCTTGCGCATCTATGGCAAGAATTGCCCCGATGACTGGATCGAGCGCAACCTGTACACGCGCTACAAAATGCTGGGTATCGCCTTGATGGCCGTTATCGATCTGGCGTTGTTCGGTGCCCTCGGTATCACCGTGTGGGCGGTACAGATGATGTGGATTCCGTTCTGGGCGGCCGGCGTGGTCAATGGCCTGGGACACGCGGTCGGTTATCGCAACTTCGAATGCCGTGATGCGGCGACCAATCTGGTGCCGTGGGGCATCGTGATCGGCGGCGAAGAGCTGCACAACAATCATCATACTTATCCCAACTCGGCCAAGCTGTCGGTCAAGCCATGGGAGTTCGACATGGGGTGGGCGTGGATCAAGCTGTTCAGCTTTCTGCGTCTGGCGAAGGTC
>JARDZH010000005.1 GCA_029240955.1 Pseudomonas sp.
ACGTTCCAGGCAGGACCGTTGCCGTTGGCATGCAGAGTGAGGCGCTTGAAGTTCAGGTCTTCGCAGGCTTGTCCCGGTCGTTCGACGCGGTACAGCTGGTGCAAATCCAGTAGCCCGTCGCTGTTGGCCGCCTTGCTGGCCGCAAAGACACCGCGCAGGTCGGCGAACACCTTACCGTTGCTGTCCGCCAGGCTGGTGGCTTCCTGCAGGATCCCGGTGTTGCCACGATCCTTCACCACGTAACGGCGTTGTTCGTTGCACGGCTGGAACAGCAACTGGCCGCCGGCGCCGGTGAGATCGCCTTGCATGCGGATCATGCCCGCAGTGGAAACCGTGGGTGTGTCGGACGACAAGCCGAGCATCTGGCAGCCGGCGAACAACGGGACAAGGGCGAACAGAAAGGCGTAACGAACAGCGGACATGAGCGGGTCTCCAGACAAGTGCCGCCACGTTACGCAGAGTGGCGGTTCATCACAAGACCCGGTAGTGCCGACACAGCTGTCGCGAGCTTCGCTCCCTCCCACAAGTCAGGATCGGCGCTCATTCCCACTGTGGGAGGGAGCGCTAGCTCGCGACAGCTTGCCGATCAACCACCCAGATACGCGTCGCGTACCTTTGGATCGACCAGCAGCTCTTCGCCCGTGCCTTGCATCACCACGCGACCGTTTTCCAGCACATAGGCGCGGTCGGCGATTTTCAGGGCCTGGTTGGCGTTCTGTTCCACCAGAAACACCGTCACGCCATCCCGTCGCAGCTGCTCGACGATCTCGAAAATCTGCTGAATGATGATGGGTGCCAGCCCCAGCGACGGCTCGTCGAGCAGTAGCAGTTTGGGTTTGCTCATCAGCGCCCGCCCGATGGCCAGCATCTGCTGCTCGCCGCCCGACATGGTGCCGCCGCGCTGAGAGAAGCGTTCCTTGAGGCGCGGGAACAGCTCCAGGACCTTATCCATCTGCTCCTGGTAGTCGGCCTTGTCGGTGAAAAACCCGCCCATCGCCAGGTTCTCCTCGACGGTCAGGCGCGCGAACACACGGCGGCCTTCCGGCACGACCGCGATGCTCTTGCGCATGATGATCGAGGATTCCAGACCGACCAGCTCCTCGCCCATGTAGCGGATGCTGCCGCTGTGGGCGCGGGGCGATCCGCACAAGGTCATCAGCAGCGTCGACTTGCCCGCGCCGTTGGCACCGATCAGCGTGACGATCTCGCCCTGACGGACATCGACGTTGACGCTGTGCAGCGCCTGGATCTTGCCGTAGAAGGTGGAAACGTTTTCGAACTGCAGCATTTACGCTTCCCCCAGATAGGCTTTGATCACATCGGGGTTGTCCCGAATCTGCTCCGGCGTGCCGTCAGCCAGCGGCGTGCCCTGGTTGATCACCACGATGTGGTCGGAAATGCTCATCACCAGTTTCATGTCGTGCTCGATCAGCAGCACCGTGGCGTTGTGCTCATTGCGCAGCACGCCGATCAATGCCTTGAGGTCATCGGTTTCCCGCGGGTTAAGGCCGGCTGCCGGCTCGTCGAGCATCAGGATGCGCGGACGGGTCATCATGCAGCGGGCGATTTCCAGCCGCCGTTGCTGACCGTAAGCCAGCGTGCCGGCAGGGCGGTTGGCGAATTCCGTCAGGTTGACGGCTTCCAGCCAGTAGGCCGCGTATTCCATGGCCTCGCGCTCGCTGCGCCGGAACGCAGGCGTCTTGAACAGACCGGACAGGAAGTTGGTGTTCAGGTGGCGATGCTGGGCGACCAGCAGGTTTTCCACCGCAGTCATTTCCTTGAACAGCCGCACGTTCTGAAAGGTGCGCACCACGCCCTTGCGGGCGATCTGGTGTCCCGCGAGACCCTGGATTTCTTCGCCGTCGAGCACGATAGTGCCGCCGGTGGGCTTGTAGAAGCCGGTCAGGCAGTTGAACACAGTGGTCTTGCCGGCACCGTTGGGGCCGATCATCGACACGACCTGTTTCTCGTTGACGGTCAGGGCTACGCCATTGACGGCCAGCAGGCCGCCGAAACGCATGCTCAAGCCTGTGGCTTGCAGAAGAGGGCGGCTCATTTGCGCGGCTCCGCTTTCAATTTCAATTCGGGGCGTTGCATCGGCAGGAAACCTTGAGGACGCCAGATCATCATCAGCACCATCATGGCGCCGAACATCAACATGCGGTAATCGCTGAATTCACGCATCAGTTCCGGAAGCAGCGTCATCACGATCGCGGCCAGAATCACACCCAGCTGCGAGCCCATGCCACCCAGTACCACGATGGCGAGGATGATTGCCGACTCGATGAAGGTGAAGGACTCCGGCGTCACCAACCCTTGGCGGGCGGCGAAGAAGCTGCCGGCAAAACCTGCGAATGCAGCGCCCAGCGTGAACGCCGAAAGCTTGATCACGGTTGGATTGAGCCCCAGCGCGCGGCAGGCGATCTCATCCTCACGCAGCGCTTCCCAGGCACGGCCGATCGGCATGCGCAGCAGGCGGTTGATCACGAACAGTGCGGCGAGTGCCAGCAACAGCGCGATCAGGTAAAGGAAAATCACCTTGCTGACCGGGTCGTAATCCAGGCCGAAGAACTGGTGGAACGTCTGCGAGCCTTCCGCAGCGCGGCGGTCGAAGGTGAGGCCGAACAGGGTTGGCTTTTCGATGTTGCCGATGCCGTTCGGGCCACCCGTGATTTCGGTCAGGTTGCGCAGGAAAATCCGGATGATTTCACCGAAACCCAGGGTCACGATCGCCAGGTAATCACCCCGCAACCTGAGCACCGGGAACCCGAGCAAAAAGCCGAACAGCGCAGCCAGCAGACCGGCCAGCGGCAGGCACTCCCAGAAACTCAGGCCAAAGTAATGCGACAGTAATGCATAGCTGTAGGCACCGACGGCGTAGAAACCGACGTAACCCAGGTCGAGCAGACCTGCCAGGCCGACCACGATGTTCAGGCCAAGGCCCAGCATTACGTAGATCAGGATAAGCGTGGCGATGTCCACCGCGCCGCGCGAGCCGAAGAACGGCCACACGAACGCCAGCACGATCAGCGCGGCCAGTCCCCAGCGCTGGGTGCTTGGCTGGGTCATGAAATCGCTGGTTTTCTTGGGGATCAGCGGTTTGCCGGACTCACGGCGCATGCCGCTGATCTGTGCGGCGAACAGCACACGCAGAAACATCAGTGCCGAACAGGCAGCGATGATCAGCAGTGTAGTGGGGCTGGCGTTCTGCACTTGCAGCGTCACCCCGGAGAAGGCCAGCTTGAGGCCTAGAACCGGAAAGGCAACGGCCCACACCAGTGCGACGCTGAACAGCGCCTGTTTGAGAGACTTGCTCATACTTTCTCAACCTCCGGACGGCCCAACAGACCGGTCGGCCGGAACAGCAGCACCAGGACCAGCAGCCCGAAAGCCACCACGTCCTTGTACTGATCACCAAATATGTCGGCACCGAAGGCTTCGGCGACGCCCAGCACCAGCCCACCGAGCATCGCGCCGGGAATCGAGCCGATGCCGCCCAGTACAGCCGCGGTAAACGCTTTAAGGCCCACGAGGAAGCCTGCGCTAGGGTTGATCACGCCGTACTGCATGCTCAGCAGCATTGCCGCAACAGCGGCCAGTGCCGCGCCGACCACGAAGGTCAGGGCGATGATGGTGTTGGTGTTGATGCCCAGCAGGTTGGCCATCTTCATGTCCTCGGCGCAGGCGCGACAGGCGCGGCCCATTCGCGAGCGGGAAATGAACAGGGTCAGGCCAGTCATTGCCAGCAGCGTGACCACGAAGACCACGATCTGGATGTAGGAAATCAGCACTTCCTCCGAACCCCCTGGGCCGAACGACAGGCTGCCAGGCAACAGGTTGGGGATGGCGAAGTTGCCGGAACCCTGGGAAAGCTGGACCGCGTTCTGCAGGAAAATCGACATGCCGATCGCGGAAATCAGGGGGATCAGACGATTGCTGTTGCGCAACGGACGGTAGGCAACGCGTTCGATGCTGTACCCGTAGGCACTGGTGACAATGATCGACGCCGCAAAACCGGCAATCATCAGCACGGGCAGGCTGTGGATGCCCATCATGGCCAGACCGGCCAGGGCCATGAACGCAACATAGGAACCGATCATGTACACCTCGCCGTGGGCGAAGTTGATCATTCCAATGATGCCGTACACCATCGTGTAACCGATGGCGATCAATGCATACGTGCTGCCAATGGTCAGGCCATTGACCAGCTGTTGCATGTAGTGGAATAACTCGGGCATTTCACCGCGCTCCTAGGAGGGGGTTTACAAAATGGCTGCACTCGGCAATACGGCGTTGAAATCGCTCTCAAAATGCTCATTTACTCGATGTAAACTCCGCTTTTTCGAGCGATTTCGCCTTGTCTTGCCTTCGTTCGCCTATTCTGTAAACACCCTCTAAAAACCTGCTCTGCATTTCTCTGGCCTGCGCCGGTGTCGCATTCTTTCGATGCGTTGCCGGTGGTGCTGCCAGCGAACCGCTGGTAACGGTTTCAAGATTTTCAGGGGTCTCGCTTCCGGATCACGGAAAACGGACCTTCATTCGTAAAACAAAGCCCACTGCGGATGCAGTGGGCTTCGATTGTCAACGCAAGCAGCTTACTTGGCGGCTTCGGTCTTCGGCTTGCCGAAGTGCCACTCGTACACCACGAACTGGAAGTTCTTCAGGTCGCCCTTGTCGTCGTAGCTCAGGTCGCCCATCGGCGTCTTGAACGTGCCGGCATGGATAGCAGCCGCTACCTTGTCGGTGTCTTCGGACTTGGCGGCAGTGATGCCGTCAGCGATGACCTGAACGGCCGAGTAGGACGGGTACACGAACGGGCCACTTGGGTCCTGGTTCTTGTCCTTGAATGCCTTCGTCAGCGCCTGGTTGGTTGGATCCTGGTCGAAGGATTTCGGCAGGGTGACCAGCAGGCCTTCGGAAGCATCGCCGGCGATCTGCGAGATGGAGTCGTTGCCGACGCCTTCAGGACCCATGAAGCGGGCCTTCAGGCCTTTTTCCTTGGACTGACGCAGGATCTGGCCCAGCTCAGGGTGGTAGCCGCCGTAGTAGACGAAGTCGACGTTGGCTTGCTTGAGCTTGGCGATCAGCGACGAGAAGTCCTTATCGCCCGGGTTGATGCCCTCGAACATGGCAACTTTGACGCCTTTGCCTTCCAGGGTGGTCTTCACCGCAGAAGCGATGCCTTCACCGTATTGCTGTTTGTCGTGAACGACAGCAACGATTTTCGGCTTGGCGACGTCGGCGATGTAGTTGCCGGCGGCCGGGCCCTGAGCGCTGTCCAGGCCGATGGTGCGGAACACCAGCTTATAGCCACGGTTGGTGATGTCCGGGCTGGTTGCAGCCGGGGTCACCATGATGATGCCTTCGTCTTCATAGACGTCGGAAGCAGGTTGAGCGGAGCTGGAGCACAGGTGACCGATGACGAACTTCACGCCGTCGTTGACCACTTTGTTGGCGACGGCAACGGCCTGCTTGGGTTCGCAGACGTCATCGTATTCGACGGCTTCAAGCTTCTTGCCATCCACGCCGCCTTTGGCGTTGATCTGCTCGATGGCCATTTTCGCGCCGTTGAACTGCATGGTGCCGTATTCCGCAACCGGGCCCGTTTTAGGGCCGGCAATGCCGATCTTGATGGTATCGGCTGCGAACGAATGGCTGGCAACCCCCGCCATTACCAATGCGGCAAACAGCTTGGAAAGCGTCTTGGTACCCTTAGTCATGATGCTCCACTCTTGCTTTGTCGTTTTTATAATCCTGATGGCCGAGGCTTCAGGACCGGATTGGGCACCGGTCGCCCCTTGCCCGGGCCGCTGTACCGAAACAGTCTAGAGTGCTGATCGCGGTGTTGAACAGCCGGCTGCAAGGGAGTGAGCCGTTGCGTGTCGCCTTTTCGAAAGAAAGCTACCTCAATACATCCGCTTCAGTGCCGATGGTCAGGCAACTTCCTGTGATCAATCGTGTGCTTGCGGGTTTGTCCAGGCAAGAGGCGGCGCTATCATTGCGCCAATTTTCTTTCTGGTGAACCCGATGACGCAAGAACCTAGCACCCTCTATGCCAAACTGCTTGGCGAAACCGCTTCTATCACCTGGAAAGAATTGCAACCATTCTTTGCCAGGGGTGCCCTGCTGTGGGTCGAAGAACCCTTGGACCTCATCGAAGTTGCCCAAGCGGTGGCCGAAAATGAGGCCTCGCGCGTGTCGGCGTGGTTGGCAAGCGGGCAGCTTGCAAAGGTGTCGGAACAGCGCGCCATTGAGCTGGTCGAGCGCGATCCGACCCTCTGGGCAGTCGTAGTGGCACCTTGGGTTCTGGTCCAGGATAGGGCGTCTAACTAAACGGCGCACCGTATTGGTGCTGTTGGCGGCGCCAAAATGGGTGGGACGGTAACCATGGTGTCCGACAGGTAGCGAAAGGCTACAGTCCCAGTGCCTCATCGCCGCTCGGGCAGGACCGCCATTTCAATCGGTTGATCGGGTGCGTTTGGTCCGCGGTCCCACACGGTCGGCCTGCTGGTCGGGATCGGCGGGCAGGTCCGGGAACAAGTCCATCGACGCGAGCGACCTGCCATTTGTTTCCGGTTCCAGCAATAACGACGCCGGCCACAGACTGGCCGGAGCGCGACTGTTCATCTGCTTGACCATCGGCAGCAACGCGGCCAGCGGCTGCGGCCGGCTGAACAGGAAACCTTGCACGTAGTCGCTGCCCAGCTGGGCGAGCATTTCCAGTTGCTCAGGCTTTTCGACTCCTTCGATTACCACCTTCAAATTCAACGTGTGGGCCATGACCACAAGGGCATGAACCAGCTCGATGTCCTGCGGTGACTTCGGGATGTCGACAATGAACGAGCGGTCGATCTTGAGCGTGTCCACCGGCAGACGCTTGAGGTAAGCCAGAGAGGAATAGCCGGTCCCGAAGTCGTCGATGGACAGCGACACGCCCAGATGCCGAAGCCTTTTGAGCATCTGAATCGTCTTGCCGACATTGCTCATGAGTGCGTTTTCGGTCACCTCCAGTTCCAGCCGCCCGGGGCCGATGCGGTGTTGCTGCAGCCTGTGCTCGAACTCCTCGACCAGTTCTTCACGCCCCAGATTGATCGCCGAGCAATTGATGGCCATGACGAGGGATTCCAGGCCGTCCTGGCGCAATGCCGCCAGATCACTGCAGGCTTTATTCAGCACCCAGTTATCCAGGTCGGCGATCAGGCCGTTGGCCTCGGCGATTCCGAGGAAGCGGTCCGGCATCATCAGGCCATGCTGCGGATGCTCCCAGCGCACCAGGGCTTCAAGCCTGGCGACATGCCCGGTGCGTAAATCGACAATCGGCTGATAGTGAAGGTGCAAGCCGGTGCCCTCGCGCAGGGCGTTGCGCAGATCTTCTTCCAGGTGCAGCTCCTGGCTTGCGCGGGTCTTGAGCGCGGCGCTGAAAAAGTTGACCCGATTGCGCCCGCTGCCTTTGGACTGGTACAGCGCCAGATCGGCATGCTTGAGCAGCTCTTCGCAGGTGCTGCCGTCACGTGGATACGCGGCGATACCGATGCTGGTCGTCATCACCATTCGGCGTCCGGACAGCGCAACTGGCTCTTTCATTTTCTGCATGACCCGGTGTGCCAGGTGCCGGGCTTCTTCGTAATCGGGAATGCTGATCAGGATGCAGAACTCGTCGCCTCCAAACCGCGCGACCACGTCCTGCGCGCGGGTCGCACTGCGAATGCGCTCGGCGATGACCTTGAGCAACTCGTCGCCTGCGTCATGGCCGAGGCTGTCGTTGATGCGCTTGAAGTGGTCGATGTCCAGAAACATCACGGCCAGCATGCCGTTGCCCGTGCTGTGCTCCAGCAGCTTTTCCGCGAAGATCTGGTTGAAGCCGCGACGGTTGATCAGGTTGGTGAGCGGGTCGTAATGCGCAACCTGCTGGAGCGATGCGCGTGCCAGATCCAGCTGAGTGAGTAAGCCGTTGACCCGCTGCAGGTCGCGGTCCTTGCTCTGCAGCTTCTTGTCGGCCATGGCAGCGCTGACGCTACCGGCGATGATCAGCAAGGTGATGGCAGCGATGGTCAGCGCCAGTTGCTGGCTGTTCTCGGTATTGGCAACTTGCAGCTGCGTTCCTTCCGGCAGCACCAGATGCAGCGCGCGCATGCCGGTCAGATGCAGCGTCAGCAAACCCGCGCCCAGCAAGAGGCTGGCCCCGTAACGGTACATTTCATCGAACATGCCGCCGGTACGGCGCAGATAGCGCGAGAGTACCAGCAGCGTGAGGCTGGACAGCGTTGCGACCAGCACCGACAGGCCGACCAGTCTGGGGTCGTAGTACTGAATGGCTTGAGAGCGCATGGCTGACATGCCCACGTAATGCATGATGCTGATGCCGACGCCCATGCCCAGCGCCGTGAGCAGAGCGCGCCTGACCGTCAGGTTCGCAGCCGTGAGCGCTTGGACACCCAGCCAGGCGGCCGCCAGCACAATCAACAGCGAGGCCAGGGTGATCGTCATGTCGTAGGCAACATGCAACGGCGCCTGGAACGCCAGCATGCTGATGAAATGCATCGCCCAGATCCCGCCGGCCAGGCAGAACGCGCACAACGCTTTCCAGATGCGCCGGCTTCTTATTGTGTCCGCCTGAACAACGCGTTCCACGATATTGAGCGTGGCAAAGCTGGCAGCCGAGGCAACCCCGAACGCCAGCGCGACGAGAAACAGGTTGTGGCTACAACTCATCAACACGTGCCCGTTCGCGGGGAAATCGACGAACAGGTTCACACTCAGCCATTCCATAGCTTGCCCTATATGTTCACTGCCAGGGGTCGTCGGAACAGGGTCCCGGCGATTGAGGTCGAGTATAGAAGCAATTTGCCGCCATGCGCCCTCAAAAGATGGGCATTTCATCCGAACGGATAGCTTGGGATTTCGATTACGAATGTTTACAGACAACTTTCGCGCCGGCTTCTAGATTCATCGCATCACTTGATCGAGGGATGGACGCCTTCATGGACAAGACCCTGCTGGACAACACCGCTCAGGCCGCGAACGCCTGGCGGGTTCTGTTTCTACTGTTCCTGGCCAATCTGTTCAATTTCTTCGACCGCACCATCCCGGCCATCATCGTCGAACCTATCCGTCTGGAGTGGCATCTGAGCGACTTCCAGCTCGGGCTGCTGGGCACGGCTTTTACGCTGGTTTATGCCATTGCAGGCCTGCCATTGGGCCGGATCGCCGATACCGGTTCACGCAAGAAGCTCATGGGCTGTGGGCTGGCGGCGTGGAGTGCGCTGACGGCGGTGAACGGCATGGTCAGCAGTTTCTGGACTTTCCTTCTGGTACGCATGGGCGTGGGCATCGGTGAAGCCAGCTATGCGCCGGCGGCCAATTCGTTGATCGGCGACCTGTTTCCTGCTCATCGCAGGTCGCGAGCGATGGGCATTTTCATGCTCGGCTTGCCGCTGGGGCTGTTGCTGGCGTTTTTCACCATCGGCGCGATGGTCAAAGCGTTCGACAGCTGGCGCGCGCCGTTTTTCATTGCTGCGGTGCCGGGTCTGATACTGGCCGTTTTCATCTTCTTCATTCGCGAGCCGAAGCGAGGTGCGGCCGAAAACGTGCGCATGTCCGAGGAGAAAATCGAGAAACCGATTCGTCGAGTGCTGTCGGTGCCGACGTTTGGCTGGCTGGTGCTCAGCGGCCTGACGTTCAACTTCGCGACCTACGCCTGCAATTCGTTCATGGTGCCGATGTTACAGCGCTACTTCCTGCTGCCATTGCAGGAAGCGGCTGTGGCGACGGGTGTGATTGTCGGCGTTACCGGGCTGATCGGTCTGACACTGGGTGGGGTTATTGCCGACAAGCTGCATCAGCGCTCGGCGAATGGGCGATTGCTGTTCGCAGCATTCAGCATGCTGGTCGCGACCTTGGCGACGGGCTACGCGCTGCACGCCGGACGCGTGGAAATCGGTGTGTTCGTTGGAGTGTTCAGCATCGGCTGGTTGTTTGCGTACAACTTTTACACCTGCGTCTACACGGCAATTCAGGACGTGGTCGAGCCTCGATTGCGTGCGACGGCCATGGCGCTGTTTTTTGCGGGTCTCTACCTGCTGGGCGGCGGACTCGGGCCGGTGGTGGTGGGTTTGTTATCAGACCATTTCGCCCAAGCTGCCATGAGCGCGGCGGGTGCCGAGCAGATGAGCGAGAGCTTCAAGGCCATCGGTTTGCACGACGCGATGTACCTGATCCCCGTCGCATTGCTGCTGACACTGGTGTTTTTGATTCAGGCGTCGCGCTGCTTTGGCCGGGATGCGGAGCGGATGAAGGAGAGGATGGTGGCCCAAGAGCCCGAGCCGGGGCTCGGGCTATAGACGAGGCTCGCTGCATAGCGTTGTGGGAGGGAGCGAAGCTCGCGATGCGGACAACGCAGTTTGTCAGACAGTCCGCGCTGCTGCTGTCGCGAGCTGCGCTCCCTCCCACACCTAGCGATACACTTTCGTAAGAGTCAGCAATCCAGCCTTAACCCGCCACCAACACCCGAATCGCTTCCAGGCGCAGCGCGGCTTTTTCCAGCATCGCCAGACCCTGTTCACGCTGCTCACGCAACGCCACCAATTCGCTGTCGCGTACGGTCGGGTTGACGGCTTGCAGGGCGGTCAGGCGTGCCAGTTCTTCCTCGGTATCCGCCGCCAGACGACGCTGCGCTTCGGCCACGCGCTCGGCGTGTTTCGGCGCGATCTTCTGCTCGCCGGCGTTGATCTTCGGCGTCAGCACATCGCGCTGGGCCTGGATGAACTTGTTGGCGCTGGCACGCGGCACGCTTTCGAGCTGATCGTTCAAGGTGTTGAACGAGACACGGCTCGACAGATCGTTGCCGTTGGCATCCAGCAGGCAACGCAGCGCCAGCGGCGGCAGGTAGCGTCCCAATTGCAGCGAACGCGGCGCGACCACTTCACTGACGTAAATCAGCTCCAGCAGCACAGTGCCAGGCTTGAGCGCTTTGTTCTTGATCAGTGCGACGGAGGTGTTGCCCATCGAGCCGGACAGCACCAGATCCATGCCGCCCTGAACCATCGGGTGTTCCCAGGTGATGAACTGCATGTCTTCGCGAGACAGCGCCTGGTTGCGGTCGTAAGTGATGGTCACGCCTTCGTCGTCGCCCAGCGGGAAGCTGGCGTCGAGCATTTTCTCGCTCGGCTTGAGGATCAGCGCGTTTTCAGAGTGATCCTCGCTGTCGATACCAAACGCGTCGAACAGGGTTTCCATATAGATCGGCAGCGAGAACTGATCGTCCTGCTCCAGGATCGCTTCCACCAACGCTTCGCCTTCGCCCGCACCGCCGGAGTTGAGCTCCAGCAAGCGGTCACGACCGGTGTGCAGTTCGCTTTCCAGACGCTCGCGCTCGGCACGGGCTTCGTCGATCAACTGCTGCCATTCGTCATCGTCGCCGCTTTCCAGCAACGGCAACAGGCGTGGGCCGTATTGATGCTGCAAGGCGTTGCCGGTCGGGCAGGTATTGAGGAACGCGTTCAGCGCTTCGTGATACCACTGGAACAGCCGCGCTTGCGGACTGGTTTCCAGAAACGGCACATGCAACTCGATCGTGTGCTTCTGCCCGATGCGGTCCAGACGGCCGATACGCTGCTCCAGCAGGTCGGGATGCGCCGGCAGATCGAACAGCACCAGATGGTGGGCGAACTGGAAGTTGCGACCTTCACTGCCGATTTCCGAACAGATCAGCACCTGAGCGCCGAATTCTTCGTCAGCGAAGTAAGCCGCAGCGCGGTCGCGCTCCAGGATGTTCATGCCTTCGTGGAAGACTGTGGCCGGGATGCCGGAGCGCACGCGCAGTGCGTCCTCCAGATCCATCGCGGTTTCGGCGTGGGCGCAGATGACCAGCACCTTGACGCGCTTGAGCATCTTGAGGGTATCGATCAACCAGTCGACGCGCGGGTCGAAACGCCACCAGCGCTCTTCTTCGTCCATCTCCGCCTGTGCCTGGAAGCTGACCTCAGGATAGAGATCGGCATGCTCGCCAATCGGCAGTTCCAGATACTGGTCGGGGCAGGGCAGCGGGTACTGGTGCAACTGGCGTTCCGGAAAGCCCTGGACTGCGGCGCGGGTGTTGCGGAACAGCACGCGGCCAGTGCCGTGGCGATCAAGCAGCTCGCGAATCAGACGCGCCTTGGCTTCTTCATCGCCGCCGTTGACCGCCGCGACCAGCGCTTCGCCTTCGGCGCCGAGGAAGCCGTGAATGGTCTTGTTCGCCGCGTCTGACAGAACGCCTTTGTCGAGCAGTTCCTGAACAGCCTCAGCGACTGGGCGATAGTTTTCGCTCTCGGCGCGGAAGGCTTTCAGATCATGGAAACGGTTGGGGTCCAGCAGGCGCAGGCGTGCAAAGTGGCTGTCCTGGCCCAGTTGTTCCGGCGTCGCGGTGAGGAGCAGTACGCCGGGAATGACTTCGGCCAGTTGCTCGACCAGCGAGTATTCAGGGCTGACCTTGTCTTCATGCCAGACCAGGTGGTGAGCTTCGTCGACCACCATCAGATCCCAGCCCGCCGCGAACAGCGCGTCCTGAGCCTTTTCGTCGTCCACCAGCCATTCCAGCGCAACCAGCGCCAGTTGGGTGTCTTCGAACGGGTTGCCGGCATCGCTCTCCATGAAGCGCTCGGCATCGAACAGCGCAACTTGCAGGTTGAAGCGGCGGCGCATTTCCACCAGCCATTGGTGCTGCAGGTTTTCCGGCACCAGAATCAGGATGCGGCTGGCGCGGCCCGACAGCAGTTGGCGATGAATGACCAGACCGGCTTCGATGGTCTTGCCCAGGCCCACTTCGTCAGCCAGCAGAACCCGCGGCGCAATGCGGTCCGCGACTTCGCGAGCGATGTGCAGCTGATGCGCGATAGGTTGCGCCCGCACGCCGCCCAGGCCCCAGAGCGGAGACTGCAGCTGGCGGCTGGTATGTTCCAGCGTGTTATAGCGCAGCGAGAACCAGGCCAGCGGGTCGATCTGGCCGGCGAACAGGCGGTCGGTGGCGAGGCGGAACTGGATGAAGTTCGACAGCTGGGTTTCCGGCAGGGTCACCACTTCGTTCTGCGCGTTCAAGCCGTGATAGACCAGCAGGCCGTCGACGTCGTCGACTTCGCGCACGGTCATCTTCCAGTTCTCGAAATGCGTGATCACGTCGCCCGGCGAGAAACGCACGCGGGTCAGTGGAGCGTTACGCAGCGCGTATTGACGCGTTTCGCCAGTGGCCGGATAGAGCACGGTCAATAAGCGGCCATCCTGTGCCAGAACGGTGCCCAAACCCAACTCGGCTTCGCTGTCGCTGATCCAGCGTTGCCCCGGTTGATACTGCTGCGCCATGCTGCCTGTCTCCCGCTTTGAAAAAGCCGACTATGTTAACGGAACGCGCTCCGAAGGCCAAAGGCGGAATCGAAAAACACCCACCGCAACGCCCTGTATTCGGGTCATACTGCCGCTCAAGGCACCAAACGCCACAAACATAGTCGAAAAGTTTCGCATAAAAGGGTTCAAGTCGACGAAACGGCAGCCGAAAGCCCGATATCAGGAGACTCAATCATGTTGCAACCAATGCTCCCCTTGAGCGTGGTGCCGGTCACGTCGCAGATGGATCCGGCCAAACGCGTGCCCGACATTCCGCCTGTCGCCCCGGTGCAGCCAAGCTCCGGCGAGTCCACCATCGACCTGCGCAATGAAGACCCGGAACACGGCGCCCTGCGGCTGCGCGAAGAACAGCAGCGTCAACAGCAGCAACAGCACGCCCATCAGCAACAGCCTGATGAAACGGTGTCGTTGCAAGGCGAATACCTGAATGCCGACAACACCGTGCCGGTTGCCGCGTTGATCGACGATGAGCCGCGTCAGGGAATGTGGGTCGATATTCAGGTCTGACCGAGAGAACAGGCCAGGCGGCTAGTCATTGTCGACAGGTTTGCGCATTATTGGCCCTGGTCCCGAGTGTCGAGAGCTGCCCGCCATGAGCGAAGATGGAAAATTGATCGATCTGGGTGCCGAGCGCGCCAAGCGCATTCACGATCTGAACGACAAACGCCTGAACGAAGTGCGCAGTGCATTCGAGCAGGCCATGCCGCTGGCGCGCAACAAAAAGCCCAAGAGCAAGCCCAAGAAACGCTGAGTTTCTTCCCCTCCGATTTCGTTGACCTGCGTCAGTCGTTCCCGCGCTGTCACGGCGTGACTGCGAATGGCTGATCCAGGTCAATTCCCCACCGCACGGTTCTGGTTAGTCTTGCTCCATCGAACAGCCGATGAGCAGGAGACGCCGCAATGTTTCTGGACAACGTGGTCGTGGCAGGTGTCGTTACCGTTGGCCTGATGGTCGTCTTCTTCGCAGGCTTCGGACTGTTCATCTGGAAGGACTCGCGCAAACGCAAGTAACGCGCAGACCTTCCATGACCAGAGCACGCAAGGCATTTTGGGCAACTTCGGTTGCCCATTTTTTTTCCGGGATCCGGCCGCACGCCGCATTGAACGGTAGGAGCCAGTGCTTTTGGGGAGGGCGTTACCTCAACCGAAACTGATTTCCGGCAATTCAGTCAGCTCGACAGTCTGTTGCTTGCGAGGGGCGAGAATCTCCGCCTCGCCATCCACGACCAGCTCTTCATTCTGATTGAACACGCGGGTCGCGATGCGTACGCGGAACTTGGGCAGCTTTTCCAGGATTTCCAGGCGCACGGTCAGGGTGTCGCCCAGTTTCACCGGCTTCTGAAAGCTCATCTGCTGGCCGATGTAGATGGTGCCAGGCCCAGGCAGCTCGCACGCCACAGCCGCGCTGATCAACGCGCCGCTGAACATGCCGTGCGCGATACGTTCCTTGAACATGGTTCTGGAGGCATAGGCCTCGTCCAGATGAACCGGGTTGTGGTCACCGGACATGGCGGCGAACAGCTGAATGTCACGCTCCTGGACCGTCTTGCTGTAACTGGC